>NZ_JBMPQA010000007.1:0-220196 GCF_049725055.1 Pseudactinotalea sp. Z1739
GCGGCTGTTCGCCGAACACGAGGACCACGCGGCCTTGGAGGTCTCCTGGCACATCTACCAGGACATCATCAGCGCCTACCAACACCCAGATCCGGCCGCCGGCAAGAAGCGCATGCAGGCCCTCATCACCAGGCTCCGGCGCGGGCTACCCGAGGGGCTGGAGGAACTCGCTCAACTCGGCCGCACGCTCTGGCGCAAACGAGACCAGATCCTGGCGTTCTTCGACCGTGGCGGAGCCTCCAACGGCCCCGTCGAAGCGATCAACGGACGCCTCGAAGCCCTACGCGGCATCGCCCTAGGGTTCCGCAACTTCGACCACTACGTCCTGCGCTGCCTACTGCACTCCGGCCAACTGGCGACCCGGATCAATGCACTCTAAAACCGGAAGAGCCGATTTAGACCCTGCGGGAAACCTAAACCCGCCAGCCTGTACGGGTACCGCAAGACCTGGCACATGCTGCTGGCAAAGGGCCACCAGGTCGCCCGGTCCACCGTAGCCCGCATCATGGGCCAGGCCGGATGGCGCGGAGTCGTGCGGGGCCGCGGTGTGCGCACCACCATCCCTGCTGGTGATGGCCAGCGCGCCGTGGACCTGCTGAACCGCGAGTTCGCCGCTCCGGTGCCGAATCACACCTGGGTGGCAGATTTTACATATGTGCGAACGTGGGCCGGATTTGTCTACGTTGCCTTTATCGTCGACATCTTCGCCCAACGCATTGTCGGGTGGCACATTCAGCGTAACATGAAAACCGACCTAGTCATGGTCGCTCTGCGAATGGGTCTATGGTCCAGGAAGCATTCCGGACATCCGGCATCACCCGGGCTTATACATCACTCAGATGCGGGAAGTCAGTACACCGCGATTCGCTTCACTGAGCGCCTAGAACTTGAAGGAATCGCCCCATCAATCGGGAGCGTGGGCGATGCGTACGACAATGCACTCATGGAATCAATCATCGGCCTGTATAAGACCGAGTGCATCGAAACCACCATCTTTCACGATACGCCCTACCGAACGATTGACGATGTCGAGTTCGCAACCTTAGGTTGGGTGGATTGGTACAACAATGAGCGCCTGCACTCAAGCTTGGGATATACTAATCCGGTGACCTTCGAAGCCCGGTATTACAACGCCAACAAGGCCACAGAAACACTCATCACAGTCAACAACTGAACTCTCCATCGAACCTGGGGCGGTTCACAGATAGAGACTGATGCACCTTGTGGACGGTGTTTGGCCCCAGGCCCTCCCCGGTGCATTCACCCTTGTGGTTGCGCCGGCCGCTGGATTCCAGTTGCCGGTACAGCGCAGCCAAGCGCGTGGAGGTGAGTTTCGCCAGTTCCACCTCCCCGATGTAGGGCTTGATGTGCAACCGTATTATTTTGAGGTATCCGGCCTTGGTGGATTCACCCACACGGTGACCTTCCACCCACTCGTCCATGAACTCACCCACGGTAAGACCGCTGCGCGCTGTGCTCGTCGGCTCTCCGCGGTCCAGGGAACTGAGTTTCTGGCGTAGCGCGGCTGCCGCGTCCTTGGTGGTGGGGAATCCACCTTGGGACCTGCGCCGCAGTGGCGAGTCAGGGTCGTCGATGTCCCCTCGCTCGTACCACTGGATCCGGTACCTGCGGACGCCCGAGCGCACGTAGGAGTAGACGCTTCCTTCGCCGTGCTTGCGTCTGCTCATGCGGCGTCAGCACCCAGCAGTTCCATGAGTTTCAGGCGGGGGACCAGTCGCTTCTTGCCGATCCGCAGCGCGGGCAGTTGTTCATCTTCGATGGCCCGGTAGACGGTACGGACATCGACTCCAAGAAGGTTGGCCACCTCCTTGACGGTCAATGTGGGGCGGTCAGCGGCAAGGGCTTCGGACATTGTGGTGATGGTTTCGTTTGCACTCATGCCCTCTATGTGTGCGGGCGATGTTCTCTCGTGCCACGGGATGTAACTGGGTGCCTTCCTCCCCTCGCCCAGCCCCGTTTGGCACACTAAATGGCACACCAGCAGCGCCAGGAGCATCATGGATCGCCTGAAACTGCTGGTGTTCTGCGGACCCGCTTCATCACGGGCGTGGGGGTTCAAGTCCCCCTCTGGACACCACATTCATGCAGGTCCGAGCGATATCGGCTCGGCCATGGCGGCTCAACTGAGGGATCCTTGAGGCATGCCGCGATCAGAACTGCTCCTCATCGGTGGAGCATCCGGCGTCGGGAAGTCTTCGGCCGCCTTCGCACTTCATGACCTCCTCTCGGCCCAAGACGTCACGCACGCCGTGGTCGAGGGGGACGCGCTCAACCTCGCTCACCCTGCCCCGTGGCGCTCGGGGATCGCCTTTCGGAATCTTGCCGCGATCTGGGCCAACTACCGGGCGCTGGACTACAGGCGTTTGATCTTCACCAACACCGTCTCGGTGCTGGAAGCCGAAGCGATCGCGGACGCCATGGGTGACCGCCCGCGCACAACATCGGTGCTGCTCCAGGCAACCTCGGGCACCATCCAGGACCGGCTCGCCGGGCGAGAGCCGGGAGAGAGTCTGGCCGCTCACGTAGCGAGAAGCAGGGAGGCCGCCGTACGGCTCGAAGCCGAGGCCACCCCCGCTGTGCACCGGCTCGACACTGAGGGCCGAACACCCCACGAGGTCGCCCTCCTGATGGACGCGCTCCTCGACTGGACCGATTGATGCGCGCGGGCACGGACCGCTCGAAGCCGGCGATACAATCTGGCGTGTTCCATGTGATGTTCTTCGAACCCCGGATCCCCCCGAACACCGGTGCGGCGATCCGGATGTCCGCGGTCACCGGCACAACCTTGCACCTGGTCGAGCCCCTCGGTTTCGACCTGTCGGACGCGAAACTGCGCCGGGCCGGACTGGATTACCACGACCTCGCGCACGTGATCACCCACCCGGACTTCGACGCCGCGATGGCCTGGGTCGGCGAGCACGCCAACGGCACGGTGTACGCCTTCACCGGCCGCGGGCGCACCATGTTCGCCGACATCGCCTACCAACCGGGCGACACTCTGCTCTTCGGCCCCGAGCCGGTCGCCTTCCCCGACCACGTCGTCACCGACGACCGCATCAGCGACACGGCCCGCATCCCGATGCGCCCGGGCCTGCGCTCACTGAACCTGTCCAATGCCGCAGCAATCGCCACCTACGAAGCCTGGCGCCAGCACGGATACGTCACCGGTGAGTAGGCACCCATCGGAGGAAAGCCTGCGGCGTTAAGGTATGGGCCGTGACCCAGCCCCCTCCTGCCGTCCCCATCCCCCGCTCGCTGAGCACCGGGGCGGGCTCCACCCCTCAGGGCGCGGAGTGGATGCGGCGGGTTCCGGACCTGGTGGCACGAGCCGTGCAGCGCTGGTCGCTGCATCTCGGCGAGCCATTCGGGGTGGGCACCGCCTCCTGGACCGCGCCCGGAACATTGCCCGATGGCACCCCGGTGGTGCTGAAGGTCACCTACCCCCACTCCGAGGCGCAATTCGAAGCCATCGCACTGCGGATCTGGCAGGGCCACTCGGCCGTGGAACTGCTCGATCACCACGGCGGCGACTGGGCACTGCTGATGCGCCGGGCCATGCCTGGCCACCTGCTGCTGAACGACCAGGCACCACCGGAGCACCGACTGCAGACCGCGATGAACATTCTGGCCGATCTGCACCGGGCGCCGCTGGAAGAGTTCACGATGCCGTCTCTTCGCCGGGTGGCCGCACACTGGTCCACGGTTGCCACCGAGCGTGCCAACACCTGGTCCCACCTGTACGAGGGCTTCCGGTCCGAGATGCAGTACGGGCTGGACCTGCTGGCTGCCTTCGCCGACCCGGTGGCCACGCCGGCCCCTACTGTGGCCTTGCACGGTGACCTCAACCCCGGCAACGTGCTCCTGGACGCCCCCACCGCCGGTCCGGCCCGGTGGCTGGCGATCGACCCCAAACCGATGGTCGGCGACCCCGGCTATGACCTATGGCCGATCCTGGCCCAGATCGATGACCCGTTCGCCCATTCCGAGCCGGCAACGGTACTGGCGCCCCGGATCGACACGGCTCAGCAGGTGCTGGGGGTGCCGGCCCGGCGTATCTGCGAGTGGGCGTGTGCCCGCACGGTGGAGTCGGTGCTGTGGCGCCTGCAGACCTGGCCCGACCCGGTTCAGCAGCAGCACAACCTGCGCGAACTGCCCGCGGTGCGCACGTGGGCGACGTTGGCCCAGCAGTACTGATATCGCGACCTACTGGAAATCCCGGGACTTGGCCGGCACCCGCAGGTCCAGCGGGCTGATCTGATCGGCGGTCAGGTTGGTCACGTTCTCCGCGTACTCCACCACGCCCCGGATCACCAGGGCCGCGCTGGTGCGGGCCACCTTGCGGTACTTCGCCCACACCCCGGGCGAGCAGATCACGTTGATCAGACCCGTCTCATCCTCCAGCGACAGGAACGTCACCCCGCGGGCAGTGGCAGGGCGCTGCCGGTGGGTGACCACCCCGGCCACCCGGATCCGCTGTCGGTCCAACCCTGCGCATGCCTGGGCCACGGTGAGCACACCCCGGGAGTCCAGATCCGTCCGCAGGAACTGGGTGGGGAAGGAATCCACCGACACCCCGGTGGCCCAGACATCGGCGACGGCGGTGCTCACCTCGTCCATCCCGGCCAGCTGCGGCACCTCGAGCCCGACGGCGGTCAGTGGCAACACGTCCTGCACCCAGTCCCCCCGCCGTCGTCCGCTCTCGGCCGCCAGGGCCCCGGCCAGCCACAGCGCCTCCCGTCTGGAGTGCCCGAAGCACTCCAACGCCCCGGCGGTGGCCAGCGCCTCCACCTGCGCAGCGCTGAGGCGAACCCGTCGAGTCAGGTCGGCCAGGTCGGCGAAGGGAGCCTGCTCACGCACCGCCACGATCCGCTCGGCGGTCTTCTCCCCGATCCCCCGCACCGGTGCCAGGCCGAGCTGGACCACCAAGGTGCCGTCATCCTCGCGCACCACGGTCGCCTGAGCAGCCGAACGGTCCAGCCGGGCCCGGTGCACGAGCACCCCACGCCGTCGGGCATCAGCCACCAGGGACTGCGGTGAGTAGAACCCCATCGGCTGGGCAGCCAGCAGTCCGGCGTAGAACGCCTCGGGGTGGTGCACCTTCAGCCATGCGCTGGCGTAGACCAGGTAGGCGAAGGAGAAGGCGTGGGACTCAGGGAACCCGAAGTCGGAGAAGGCCTTGAGTTTGTCGTAGATCTGCTCCCCCACCTCCCTGCCGACCCCGTTGGCAGCCATCCCGGCCATCAGCCGCTCCCGCAGGGCCTCCATCCGTTCGGCCGAACGCTTGGACCCCATCGCCCGGCGTAGTTGGTCGGCCTCGGCCGGGGTGAAGGAGGCCACGTCCACGGCGATCTGCATCAGTTGCTCCTGGAACAGCGGGATACCCAGGGTGCGCTTCAGGGTGGGCTCCAGCAGGGGGTGCAGGTAGGTGACCTCCTCCTTGCCGCGGGCCCGGCGGATGTAGGGGTGCACCGAGTTCCCCTGGATGGGTCCCGGGCGGATCAGGGCAACCTCCACCACGATGTCGTAGAAGGTGCGCGGCCGGAGTCTGGGCAGGGTGGCCATCTGTGCCCGCGACTCCACCTGGAAGACCCCTACCGTCTCGGCCGCGCAGAGCAGGTCGTACACCGCCGGGTCCTCCTGACCGATCGAGTGCAGATCCAGTTCGATCCCTTCGACCTGGCCGATCATGGTGAAGGCAAGCCGCAGCGCGGTGAGCATGCCCAGACCGAGCAGATCGAACTTGACCAGGCCGGCGTCGGCGCAGTCGTCCTTGTCCCACTGCAGCACGGTGCGCCCGGGCATGGTGGCCCACTCCACCGGGCACACATCGATCACCGGCCGGTCGCACAGCACCATCCCCCCGGAGTGGATGCCCAGGTGGCGGGGCAGGCGCAGCATCTGCTCGGCGATGTCGATCACCGGTTCGGGGATACTCTCCAGATCACCACCGGCGGCGTCGGCTGCGGCGACCACCTCCGGCCCGGGCGTCCAGGGACCGTCGCGGCGCAGTCGCTCCTGTTCACTGGCGCGCTCCTTGGGCACCTCGACCGGTGGGCTGGGTTTGAGACTGCCCCACCGTTCGATGCTCTTGGACCAGGCGTCCTGCTGGCCCACGTCGTAACCGAAGGCACGGGCCGCATCACGCACCGCCGAGCGGGGCCGGTAGGAGATCACGTTGGCGACCTGGGCGGCGTGGGTGCGCCCGTAGCGGGTGTACACATGCTGGATCACCTCCTCCCGGCGGGCCGACTCGATGTCCAGGTCGATATCGGGCGGCCCGGAGCGGCCCGGGGCCAGGAACCGCTCGAACAACAGAGTGTGCTGGACGGCGTCGACGGCGGTGATGCCCAGGGCGTAGCAGACCGCGGAGTTGGCGGCCGAGCCCCTGCCCTGGCACAGGATCTGGTTCTCGCGGCAGAACTGCACGATCTGGTGCACGATCAGGAAGTACCCTCCGAAGCCCAGTTCGGTGATGATGTCCAGTTCGCGGGCGATGGTGGCATAGGCCTTCGGATGCTTGGGAGCCTCAGGGGGGCCATAGCGCTCCAGCGCCCCACGGCGCACCAACTCACGCAGCCAGGTGGCCTCGGTGTGCCCGTCCGGCACCGGGTACGGCGGCAGGTTCGGGGCGATCAGGTCCAGATCGAAGGCACACTCGGCGGCCAGCGCCGCACTGGTGGCCACCGCCTGCGGGTGGCGGTGGTGCCGGGCGTACATCTCCGCCGCCCCGCGTAGGTGAGCCGGGGCAGGTGGACGACGGGCGTCCATCTCCTCCAGCGTGGAACGCTGGGCCAGGGCGGCGAGCACGTCGGTCAGCGGCTGCTGGTCCGGGCGGGCACAGTGCACCGCACCGGTGGCCACCAGCGGCAGTCCGGCCCGATCGGCGAGTTCGGCGAGGGCGTCCGAGCGCACCGAGTCCCACGGGGCACCGTGGTCGGTGATCTCCACCGCCACGTTCTCCGGCCCGAACGCCTCGGTGAGTTCGGTCAGGGCACGTCTGGCGGCGGGCAGGTCGAACCTTCCTGGCTGGGGTTCCAGGGCCTGACGGACCGCGCCCTGCCGGCACCCGGTGAGCACCAACCAGTTACCGGCGGCCAGGTCGGCCAGTTCGGGGAGGTCATAGGCCGGTGCCCCCTTCGCACCACCGGCCAGGTGCGCCCTGGCTATCCCCCGGGACAGCCGCCGGTACCCCTCCGGCCCACGGGCCAGGGCCAGTAGGTGCTGATCGGGCAGTCCCAGCTCGGCACCGTAGAGAGTGGGCAGCCCCAGCGTCCGGGCCGCCTCGGCGAAGCGCACCACCCCGTACAGGCCGTCGTGGTCGGTCAGGGCCATCGCGGACAACCCCAACCCGGCGGCTTCGATCGCCAACTCTTCCGGCTGGCTGGCACCGTCGAGGAAGCTGAACGCCGAATGGGCGTGCAGTTCGGCGTAGGCACTCATCCGGCACGCACCAGTACCGCACCGAGGGACCGCTCCAGGATGCTCTCCCGCTGCAGGTCCGGTCCGCGTCGCTGCCTGGGTCCGGGCTGGACCGGGGCGCGCGAGTGGTACCGGTGCCCGGTCGGAGTGCTCAGTTCGGTCTGATGGGAATCCCAGGTGGACAGTGCCCGGGCCCACCATCCCGGGGCTTCCTTGGTGTAGTTGCACCGTTCGCACAGGCCCTGGAGGTTCTGGGCGGACGTCGCTCCGCCCTCCTGCACCCCCCGGATGTGGTCCCGGTGACGCACCGGGGCCTCGCACCAGGGCGTGCGGCAGGTCTGATCCCGGGCGTCGATGAAGGCAGCCAGGCCCGCCGGTGCACGACGGGAACGGGCGTCCATGGCCACCAGTTGCCCGGTGGTGGGTGCGGTGTAGAGGCGGCGGATCCACACCTGGCGCTCATCCGCCGTGCGCACCTGCTCCCGGGCCCACGCTGCGGGCACCACACCGTAGCCGGGTACGTAGGCGGGTTCACCGTCTCCGGACAGCAACGTCCGATCAGTGATCACCAACTGCACCTGGTGGGCGACGGCCTCGGCCTCGGACTGCCCGGTGACCCGCTCGACCAGGGTGTCGGCCATGATCTGGCCGCGCGAACGAGAGTCGCCCCGGCCGCGCAACGTCTCGGCGCGTGCGGTCAGCGCCGCGTACACCGCCACGCCCTGTGCCACCGGGAGCAACCCGGTGAGATAGGCCATCGTGTCCGGTGCCGGCCGGATGGAGACGGTACGTTCACTGGTGGCCTTCGAGGCTCGACGGACCTGGGCCGCAGCATCGATCCGATAGGCGATCTTCTTCGCCTCGGCCACCAGTCGGCGGTCCCCGAGGCCTTCCAGGTCGAGACCGGCGAGTTCGGCGTCGAGACGACCGCGATCCGCCACGCTCAGGCAGGCACTCTCCCGCACCAGCAAGGTGGCGCGCCACTCACTGATCCGCCCGTTCCGCAGCGCGCGGCGGGTGTTCGGCATCTCGGCCAGTGCGGTGGCCAGGCCCAGGTAACGACCACCACGAACCGGAGACTCCCGCCGGGCCAGGGCGATCTGGGTGGCCACGCCCTTGCTGCGCTCGTCGGCGGGGGCCCCGGCAGCAGCACGTTCGGCCCGGGTCGCCTCCAGCAGGTCCACGCTGACCTGGGCCTGGGCTGCGGCCGCGGCGGCCTTGAGTTCCTCCAGGGCGCGGATCTGGTCGATCCGCTCGGCGTTCGAGATCTGCCGATCCAGGCGCCTCAAGGCCTGGGTCCACCCGGTGATCACACCGGCGGCCACGCCCTGATCAGCACCTGATTCGTACATGTGTTTGAGTATATAGCGGTGTACTGACATCGCCCACCGCAGCCCCGCCCGAGGGGCTCGACCCGGTCCCACCGCAGCCGGAGGACGTCGGCCCCGCGAACTTCGCAGTAGGCTGCGGTAAGCGCTTGCACCCACCACGTGAAGGAAGCCCGGACCGGATGAACGCCTCCATACCCGCCCCTGGCGAGGCCCTGCGGATCGCGATCGTGGGATGCGGGGTGATCGGCACCCTGCACGCCGAGGTGGCCGCAGCCAGCCCTGACTTGCACGTAGTGGCGGTGGTCGACCCGATCGCTGAGCGCACGGAGAAACTCGCGCACCTGCTCACCGGTACCGAGACCGGCACTGCGAGCCAGCCCCCACGCCGGTACGCCGACCTGGACGAGGCTCTGGCACACGGAGGCCTCGACGTCGTCACCGTCTGCACACCCAGCGGCACCCACGCCGCCCTGGCCGGCCAGGCCCTGGAGGCCGGGCTGCACGTCGTGGTGGAGAAACCCCTCGATGCCGACCTCGTCGCCGCCCGTGCCCTGCACGCCGCTGCCGCCACCCGTCCGGAGCAGGTAGTCAGCGTGATCAGCCAGCACCGGCACGACCCCTCGGCGATGGCGATCCACGAGGCCCTCGAGCAGGGCCGGCTTGGCCGGGTGACCTCGGCGGTGGCGAACGTGGACTGGTACCGCAAGCAGGCCTACTACGACTCCGGGGACTGGCGCGGCACCTGGTCCCAGGACGGCGGCGGGGCGCTGGCGAACCAGGGCATCCACACCCTGGACCTGTTGTTGTGGTTCCTCGGTGAGCCGCTGGAGGTCTTCGCCCACACCGCCCGGCTGGGCCACGAACGCATCGAGGTCGAGGACGTGGCCGTGGCGGTGATCCGGTTCACCTCCGGCGCGCTGGCCACCGTGCACGCCTCCACCACGGTGTATCCGGACCTGGGCGTGCGTCTGGGCATTCACGGCACCGACGGTTCAGCGGTGATCGAAGGGGACCTGCTCAGTTACTTCCACGCCCGCGACGCCGAGGGGGCCACCTGGGTCGCCAACCAGGTGGGCGCCCAGGAGGATGAGAACAAGAACGTGCTCGGCGGGTTCGATCCGGCCGGCTCGCACACCAGCCAGTACGGGGACTCCCACGCCCTGCAGTGGGCTGACGTGGTGCGGGCGATCCGCTCCGGCGGACAGCCCTGGGTGGGGCTGGACCACGGCCTGAACGCCCTGGCCACGGTGCGCGCGATCTACCTCTCCGCCACACTCGGGCAGCCGATCCGGGTGGCTGAGGTGCTCGCCGGGGACTACGACGGTGTGCCGGTGCGGACCGGTCAGGTGCCTCAGGCGTCGCAGACCAGCGGGTAACGGCTGATCCGTGCGCTAATTCGTCGCCGCACCGGTCAGCACGACCAGCACGTCGCGGGCCGAGATCAGCCCGATCACGTCATCGGAGTCGGAGATCGGCAGGTGCCGGATCCCGGCCTCCACCATCTGCCGGGCCGCCTCGGTCACGCTCTGATCAGGGGTGGCGGTGACCAGGTCGGAGGACAGCACCTCCTCGGCCGTGAGGTTCTCCAGGTTCGCCCCGTTGGCCACGTGCTCGACCAGATCACGCTCGGTGATGATGCCCACGCAGCGGGTCTCGGTGGTGACCATGACCGCGCCGATGGCGTTGGCCGCGAGCTCCTCGGCCACATGCCGCAACGAGTCGCCCAGGCTGACCATCGCCACCGGAGTGCTCATCAGGTCCCGCACCGGTGATTGCGGTGTGACGTTGCCGTATCCCATGTCTCTACGGTGCCACGCCCGGGAGGTTTACGGGCTGTATTCGCCCGGTGGGTCCCAGCGCAGTGGTGTCGTCAGTCATAGATGCCCTCCACCCACCACTCTTCACCCTCGGCGCACAGCAGCAGCGCCGGCCCCTCGGTGCACACCACCTGCAGATAGGTGCGTCCGCGCCCGCCGGCCCACCAGCGCTCGCGCACCGGCCACGGTCCGGCCCAACCACTGACCGCCCACCGCCCCGACCAGGACGGTGGCGCCGGAATCTCCACCCGGGCCGGGTCCGCACCGAGCAGTCCGCGAGGGCCCACCCGCACCGGACGATCGCCGGCATCGGCCAACTCCACCTGGATCTTCTCGGTGGGCACCGTGGCCGGCAGCGGGGGCGGGATCTGCCCGGGCCAAGGGGCGTCCGGACGACGACGGGGGCTGGTCTCGTCCCCCCAGGCCACCAATCGCACCCGGCCCCTGGGCGTGCGTCCGCCTTCCAGCACCGGGGCGAGTACCTGTTCGGCCCCGAGCATTCCCTGTACCCGCAACGCGGCCCGGCCGGCGTGCTCCTGTCCCCGGCTGTTGCGCCCCCACAGTCCCTCGCTCATCGCCGCAGCCGGATGCACCTCCTCGGCGGCCAGTTCCAGGTGCACCAATGGAGCACTGGGCACCTCACCACTGCGTCCGCTGAGCCACCCCTCCAACTGCCATCGCACCCGGTCGGTCAGTTCGGTGGCGGTCAGCGCCCCGTCGATACGCCAGGTGCGCTCCAGTTCCAGCCCGTCCTCGGTCCGGGCCAGCACCCGCAACCGGGTGCACACCACTCCGCGGCGCAACATCCGGTTGTTCACCTCCTCCGCCAGGCGACGTCCGGCGAAAGCGGCCACATCCACCCGCTGCACCGGCGGGTCCAGTTCGGCGTGCGCGGTGATGTCGGGTTCGGTGCGGTGAGCCGGCACCGGGTACTCATCCAGGCCCTGGGCCAGCCGGTGCACGGCGGTTCCCAGGGCACCGAACCTGGGCCCGACCTGAGCGGGGCGCAGCGCAGCCATGTCCCCCAGCGCCGCGATGCCCAGCCGGCGCAGCAGATCGATCAGGTCGGTCAGTTCCCGGCGCAACTGCTGGGTGGTGGCCACCATCATCAGTTCCCGCACGTCCCGCCCGGCCAGGTAGGCACGGGCACCACCGCGGGGCACGAGCACGCCGTCCCGGGCAGCCAGCACCGCCGCCAGCAACCCGTCGGCCACGCCCACCTGCGCTTCGGCACCGGTGGCGGTGGCGACCTGTTCGATCAGGTCCGCGGCCACACGTTCCTCCGAGCCCAGGTAACGGGCCGGCCCGTCGGCGGTGGTGAGCATCAGGCCCGGACGCATCACCTGCACCTGGGCCACCACATCCTCGGCGGCCTGCACCAGCGGTTCGAAAGCCCGTACGTCCCGGCCCTCGTCTGTGTGGATCAGCACCAGGTCCGGGCACAGTCCCTGGGCGGTACGCCGGCGCATCCCCCGCCGTACCCCAGCCGCACGGGCCGACGCACCGGCAACCACGATCTGGCGCCCGTCGTGCACGGCGACCGGCTCGTGCGCCCCGACCAGCCCCTCGGCGATCGCGGCCGCCACCGGCCAGTCCGGTACCCACAACACCGCCAGCCTGGTGCCCACCGGAGGTGCTGCGGATTCAGTCAACGCGCTCATCAGCCGACCTCGGCCAGGATCGGGTCGTCGCCGGCCCACGGTCGCCCGCGCTCGTCGGTCTGCTCCGGGATGGAGGAGAGCCCATCGGCCCCGGCGAGCACCCGCACCTGTCGCGCCGGCCCGGCCAACTGCCCCCGGCCCAGGGAGTGCACGACCATCTCCCGCCCGGTGAGCAACCCGTGCCCGTGGCCCACCCCGGACCACACCGCCGGCTGCACCTGCAGCGCCACGTGCGCACCGGGCCAGTGCTGGTCGGTCAGCAGCACCGCTCCTCGCCGGCGCAACCGTCCGGTCAGGGACCGCCGTCCCGCGGGGTTCAGACCCGGACACGCTCCGACCAGGAGCACATCGAACCCGTCCACCAGAGCACCCAGCACAGCGGCCGCATCCGGGCCCGGGTCGGGGACCGCGACCACCCGGCTCAGGTCGAGTCCGGCAGCCGCGGCCGCAGCCCACCCCACATCGGGCATGCCCACCAGCACGCACCAGCGCTCGGCCCCCGCGGCCGACTGGGCGATGGCCAGCAGCACAGTGGTGGATCCGTGTACCTGCGCGATCATGCCTGGGCGCAATCCCCCGGGCAGTAACGGGGCCAGGGCCCCGGGCACCGCCAGACCCTGGTATCCGGGCTGCTCCGCAACCGGCTGCCGCTCCTGCAATTGCCGCCCGGGGACGCCGTCACCGCCACCGCCACCGCTGCCGTCCGCGCCGGTGACCCCGCTCGCGCCGGTCTCGGTGCCCCCACCCATGCCCGTCTCGGCGACCACCCCCACCGCGACCTCTGCGGCGGCGAGCGCCCGCCGGGCGGCGACCATCTTCGCCTGCTTCGTCGTCGCCGTCGTCATCACACCTCCTCCACTCACACCTGACACGGTAGGTGCGACCACTGACATTCATCGAACGTCAGTTCTAGTCAAGGCTGTCGGTGCCGGCCTGTCAAGATCCAAGAGGCACGAACAACGAAGTCGTGGTAAAACCACCGGGAAGAGTTATCCGTACCGAGGAGCCCAGGAGCCCATGGACCTGTCCCGACCCCTCGCCCCGAACCCCTATGACCTGCTGCCCGCCACCGGATCCTTCACCCTGACCAGCCCGGACATCACCGACGGCACCCCCCTGGCCGAGTCCTTCACCGAGGCCGGCGGGAACATCTCGCCGGCACTGAGCTGGTCCGGATTCCCCGAGGAGACCCAGTCCTTCCTCATCAACTGCTTCGATCCGGACGCCCCTAACCCGGCGGGTTACTGGCACTGGAGCGCGGTGGACATCCCCGTGCAGGTGACCTCCCTCGAGCAGGGCGCCGGGGAGAGCGACCTCGGTCTGCCCGGAGCGGCCTTCCACGTGCGGTCCGACGGCGGCACCTTCGGTTACGAGGGTGCGGCGCCCCCGCCCGGGGACCACCCGCACCGGTACATCTTCGCCGTGCACGCCCTGGACACCGAGACCCTCGACCTCAGCAGTGAGCACAGCCCCACCAAGGTGGCCTTCACCGCGCTGTTCCATACCCTCGCCCGAGCTACGTTGGTGCCGACCTATCAGCGGCCATGAATCCCCTGAACCCCGTCGTGAACCTCCAGACCACCGAACACATCCACCAAGCCGCCATCTACGAATCCCGGACCGAGTTCCTGCAGATGGTGGTGCCGTTCGTACGGGCGGGCTTCGACGCCGGCGAGCCCACCCTCGTCACCCTCGGCCACCAGCGGGCCGAGTGGCTGCGCACTGCGCTCGGCCCGGCCGCAGCGCACGCGAACTTCCTGGACGGTGACGCGGAGTACCGCCGGCCCTCCAGCACCATCGAAACTCATCTGGAGCACCTGACCGGGCTCACCCGCGGCCACGCGGGCCGGATCCGCGTGGTCGGGCAGGTGCCGACACCGGCGATCGAGAACACCTGGTCCTGGTGGGCACGGTACGAGGCGGCGGTGAATCGTCTGTTCGCCGATTTCCCGGTATCGCATCTGTGCACCTACGACGCGAACGTGGCAGGCCGGGACGTCCTCGATGACGTCCGCCGCACCCATCCGTGGCTGGCCGCCACCGGGGCCCGGAGGCGGCCCAGCCCCACCTTCGAACCCCCGGAGGAGTTCTTCGCCCGGCACTCCCCGGCCGCCGACCCCCTCGAGTCCGCGACGCCGCTGGCGGATGTGACCGACCCGAGCAGGAGCGGGGCCCGTGCCCTGGCGCGTGAAGCCGGCCGGCGCAGCGGATGCGAGTGGCGCAAGGTGATGGCACTGGAGATTGCCGTGAACGAGGCGGTGACCAACGCCTTCGAGCACGGCACCCCGCCGGTCCGGCTGCGGGTCTGGTGGGCGCCGGGGCGGGCGGTCGCCACGGTCACCGACACCGGCCCCGGGCCCGATGATCCGCTGGTCGGGCTGGTGCGCACCAGCGACAGCACCACCGGAGGGCTGGGTCTGTGGCTGGCCCACGAGAGTTGTGACTACGTGGCGATCGGGACCGACGAGGGCTTCACGGTCCGCCTGGTCATCAGCGATACCGAGCCGGCCGACTGAGAGACCTCAGGGCCGGGTGCCCAGCGCCACCAGCACCCGGTCCACCGACCCCGCCAGACCCCAACGCTCGCTCAACTCGCGCAGTGTCGCCTCATCGGCCGGCAGTGGGTGATCCGCGTCCAGACCTGGACGGGCCGAGTCGACCTCGCCCAGCGGGAGGTCCCGGGCCACCGCCACCACCTTCGGGGCGACGTCGAGATAGTCGGCCGCCTCGGTGATGCGGGTGCGCTGGGCCGGGGTGAGTGCCGAACCCGGGTCAGCCGCGGCGGCCCGGACCCCGGCCAGGTCGCCGTAGGTGGCCAGCAGGTTGGCCGCGGTCTTGTCCCCCACGCCGCGCACTCCGGGCAGTCCGTCGGAGGGGTCCCCGCGCAGGGTGGCGAAGTCGGCGTACTGGGCCGCGGTGACGCCGTACTTGTCACGCACGACGGCGCCGCTCACCCGTTCGTGCTTGCCCACCCCGCGTGCGGTGTACAGCACGCGGACCTGTGCCTCGTCGTCGACCAGTTGGAACAGGTCGCGATCACCGGTGACCACCTCCACGGCCATCCCGGCGTCGGTGGCCAGGGTGCCGATCACGTCGTCGGCCTCGTACCCGTCCACCCCGACCACCGCGATCCCCAGCGCGGCCAGGACCTGCTGGATCACCGGCACCTGCACCGCCAGGGCATCGGGCACCTCCTCGGCGTCCGGGGCCTCGGCGTGCTCGGCCTCGACCCGGTGCGCCTTGTAGGTGGGGATCAACTCCACCCGCCAGTCCGGGCGCCAGTCGTTGTCCCATGCGCACACCAGGTGGGTGGGCTGGTAGTCGGTGGCCAGCCGGGCGATGAAGTCCAGCAACCCGCGTACCGCGTTCACCGGGGTGCCGTCCGGGGCGCGCAGGGAGTCGGGCACCCCGAAGAACGCACGGAAGTAAAGGCTGGCGGTGTCGAGCAGCATCAGACGGGCCATGGGCGACAAGTCTGGCAGAGGCCTGCCTTCGACACGAGCATCTGTGTCAGGCTCTTGCTATGGAGGGGTGGTTGAGCACCGGCACGATGTCACGGCGCAGCGGGCTGAGCATCAAGGCGCTGCGGCTCTATCACGACAACGGTCTGCTCGTGCCCGCTCAAGTGGAGGAGGCCACCGGCTACCGCGGCTACGCCAGCGAACAGGTGGAAACCGGACGCACGATCGGGTTGCTGCGCCGGGCCGGGATGCCGCTGGAGCAGATCTCCCGCGTGCTCGCGGCCGACCCGCTGGCGGCCAGGGAGCAGGTGCTGTCCTGGTTGACCGAACGCTCACACCAGGATCAGGAGCAGATCGCGAGCCTGCACCGCTATGCCGTCATGGACGCCGCCGAGGCCGGGACGCCGCACCCGGTCCGGCGCCGGGAGGTGGGCGAACGGGTGGTGGCGGCGTTGCGCGCGGAGGTCAGTGCGCAGGCGCTCCCGGAGACGATCATGGCCACGGTGGCCCGGCTCCGGGAGCACCTGCACCGGTGCGGAGCCGACGTCGACCCGGAGTACTGGGTGTGCTACCTGGACCCGATCGCCACCGGCGCACCCGCCCGGATCGAAACCTGCGTGCCCTACACCGGCGCCGCCGATCCCGCCGGTGCGATCGTGCTCCGCGCCGAACCGGCCGGAACCGAGGTCTACGTGCCGGTCACTGCCGAGCAGTGCCGCTACCCGCAGATCCTGCCCGCCTACGCCCACCTGTACCGACAGGCCGCACAGCACGGCGGCCCGGCGGCCCCGCCCCGGGAGATCTACCCGGTCCCCTGGCCCAGCGACCCCCGGCAGATCGCCGCCGAGGTGGCCGTGCGAGTGGCATCTGCTTGACCCTGCCCCTGGGGCAGGGACCACCGTCGCGGGCATGGACCTGAACAGTTACGCCACCCACAGCCCCTTCTCCGACCCTGTCGGGCACGCCGCCCTGCTGGCCGATGTGCCCGCCGACACCCCCAGTCTGCATCGAGCGGTGACGTGCACGATCGGGCACTACCGCGCAGGCCCGACCCCCTCAGCCCGGCAGTTGGCCGATATCGACACCCGGTGGGTCGATCGGATCTGCGCCACCGCGCTGGAGCGCTCCCCCGGCCCACTCACCACCGAGCGTGCAGACCCGGACAAGGTCGGAGGGTGCTGTCGCGACCACACCCTGTTGGCCGTGGCGATCCTGCGCCAACACGGCATCCCGGCCCGCAGCAGGGTCGGGTTCGCCGCCTACCTGACCCCCGGCTTCCACCATGACCACGTCGTTGCCGAGCGCTGGTCGAGGCAGGAACAGCGTTGGATCAGGTTCGACCCGGAGTTCGGCGCCGAGCAGCAGGACGTGCCGATGCACGAGCTGCCCCGGGGCGCCGGCGCCCCGTTCCAGACCGCCGCGCAGGCATGGCTGGCCTACCGCGACGGCCACACCGACCTGAGCACCTACGGCGTCATGCCCGGACATGCGTTCCTACGCGGCCCGGCCTTCGTCCAGCGGTACCTGCTCAGCGACCTGGCACACCTGATGCGCACCGAACTGCTGTTGTGGGACGTCTGGGGGCCGGGACTGGACGAGCCGGCCGGTTCCGGCGGCGGGGCCCCGATGGGCCTGCCCCATCCCGCGCAGGTGCATACCGAGTCGATCGGGGCCACCGACCGTCTGGCCCGCCTGATCGTGGCGGCCGACGACGGCGACCGCGGCGCCGAGGAAGACCTCGCCACCCTCTGGGCTACTTCGCCCCAGGTGCGCCCGGGTGCGCGCGTGCGCACCGTCTCACCCTCGGGCCGCATCGGGGTGACCAACCTGCGAGCCCGGCGTACGGAGTGGGCGCCGGCAGCGGACCCCGGCCTGGCGGTCCTGCCCTAGTGCGGATGGGCGCATGGCCGGAGAGGAGCCGAGCGAACCGGTCGTCTACGGTGGCAGGGCCGACCCACCCACGCCCCCAGGAGACCCGCGAGACAAGTGAACGACGACGGACACGCACCCGCCTACCGGCGCCACCAACTCCACAGCCTGGGCCTCGCAGCGGCCGCCTTCGCCGCCTCCGCGCCGGGGCAATCGTTCCTCATCTCCGTCTTCGTCGACGACTTCCTGGCCGGCACCGACCTGTCCCGCACCACCTTCTCGATCCTGTACGCGGCGGGCACGGTCATCTCGGCCAGCGCGATGATCCTGCTGGGCCGCGTCATGGACCGCCGCGGCCTGCGCCCATCCTGGATCATCGTCGCGGCGGCACTCGCCGCCGCATGCGGCCTCGCCAGCGTGGCAACCGGAGCCCTCACCGCTTTCCTCGCGCTGGCGCTCCTGCGGACTTCCGGTCAGGGATCCTTCCCTCTCATCGGGACCCTTCTGGTGGCCCGCAGCTTCGGACGCCGACGGGGACAGGCGGTGGCGCTGGCCAACCTCGGCCTGACTCTGAGTTCGATGTCGCTGCCGCCTCTGACCGCGCTGCTCATCGTGCACACCGACTGGCGCACCGCCTACCAGGTGCTCGCCGTGGTGCTGCTCGTCGTGGTCCTCCCCCTGGGGCTGCTGGTGCGTGGTGGACCAGCCCGGGCCGGTAGTGCAGCGACGACTCAGAGCGACACCGTCGCCCACCCCGCTCCGGTACGCCCCGGTCGTCGGGGGCTGCCCGCCCTGCCCAGCGGTCTTGCGGCTCGACTGCTGCTCATCCTCGCAGGGCCACCACTCATCAGCACGGCCGCCACCTTTCACGCCGTGTCCATCCTCGCTGAACGCGGGGTCGACTTTCTGGCCGCCGGCGGCACGGTCGGGATCCTCGGCGCCACATCCGCGCTCGGAGTGGTGCTGGCCGGTCTCATCGTGGACCGGCTCACCACTCGCGCCGCCCTGCTCGGCTCGAGCGCCACCGTCCTCGCCGCCACCTGCGTCCTGCTCGTCCCGAGCGCGGTTGCCGCCTATGTCGCCTTCGCGTGCCTCGGGCTCGGCATGGGCGCTACCGGGGTACTGAACGGGACGATCTGGGCTCGCACCTTCGGAACGGTGAACCTCGGCCGCGTCCAGGGCATGGCGCAGTCGGCCACGATCACCGCCGCAGCGATCGCCCCCATGATCCCGGCCGTCTCGGTTGCGTTGACCGGGTCCCACACCGCCGGTCTGCTCGCACTCGCCCTCATCGCCGTCATGGCCAGCGCCGTCGCCTGGTCGCTACGCGACCCCACGATGGTCCACTAGGGCGCGCGGTCAGGACCGCAACCGGGTGGCCCACAGCGCCACGGCGGCGGCCGCGGCCACGTTCAGGGAGTCCACCCCACCGGCCATCGGGATCTGCACGGTGAGGTCACAAGCGGCGATCGTCTCGCGTCGCAATCCATCCCCCTCGGTACCCAGTACCAGGGCGAGTCTGTCCGGCGGGTCCGCCTCCATCTGCACCAGGCTGACCGCGCCGTCGGCCAGCGCCAGAGCAGCGACAGTGAAGCCGCGCGAGCGCAACGCCTCCACCCCTTCCTGGGGACCGTCGCCCGGCCATGGTTCGATCCGGGTCCAGGGCACCTGGAAGACCGTGCCCATCGACACCCGGATGCTGCGCCGGTAGAGCGGATCGGCGCACCGGGGGGTGATCAGCACCGCATCCACCCCCAGCCCGGCACAGGCCCGGAACGCCGCCCCAAGGTTGGTGTGGTCCACCACGTCCTCGAACACGGCCACCCGCCGGGCGCCGGTCAGTACCTCGCTGACCTGCGGTAGCGAGGGCCGGCGCATCGCTGCCAGCGCGCCACGATGCATCCGGAATCCCGTCAGTTCCTGCAGGACGGGCTCCTTCGCCAGGTAGACCGGGACGTCTCCCCCGTCATCGTGACCACCGCAGGCGGCGGCGATGACCGGGCGCATCGACTCCAGCCACTTCGGCGCCATCAGGAAGGAGATGGGCAGGTGCCCGGCCGCGACCGCACGCTCGATCACCAGGGATGATTCGGCGATGTACAGCCCCTTGGCCGGTTCGTGCCGGGAGCGCAGCGCCACATCGGTGAGCCTGGCGTAGGCGGACAGTTCCACCGCGTCCAGGTCGGTGACCTCGACGATCATCGGGTCAGCAACCGCCGCCTCGGGGGGCGGAACCGCTGGGCCCGGTCACGCAGGTTGAAGGTGACCGCGTTGGTGTAATGGCGCAGGATCTCGGCGTTGACCACCTCCCAGGTCCGGTTGGCGGTGGATTCGCGTGCCGCCACCCCCATCACCATCCGCAGTCCGGCGTCCTCGGTCAGGGTGCGCACGTGCCGGGCCAGTTCGGGCAGGCTGTCCGGGGTGTAGAGGAATCCGGTCCTCCCGGGCTCGACCAGGTCCAGCGGGCCCCCTCGGGCCGGGGCCACCACCGGCACCCCGGAGGCCTGGGCCTCCACGATCGTCTGGGCGAAGGTGTCCATCTGGCCGGTGTGGACGAAGATGTCGAAACTGGCCATCATCCGCGGCAGGTCCGGTCCCTGCAGGTGTCCGGTAAAGATGGCGCCCGGCAACGACTGGGCCAGTTTCTCCCGGCGCGGGCCATCGCCCACCACGACCACGCGGATATTCGGCAGATGCGCCAGCGCGGCCAGGTCCTCCACCTGCTTCTCCCTGGCCAGGCGCCCGACGTATCCGACGATCACCTCGCCCGGTCCGGCCAGAGTGGCACGCAGCGCCTCGTCCCGGTACACCGGGTCGAAGCGGTCCCGGTCCACCCCGTGCGGCCATACCGCGACCCGGTGCACCCCTCGTTCGATCAGTTGGGCGCATGCGTAACTGGACGGAGCCAGGGACAGCGTGGCCCGCTTGTGGATCTGCTCGATCCGGCGCCACAGCAGGGGTTCGATCTGCTTGGCGTGGTACCGCCGGGCGTAGGTGGGCACCTCGGTCTGGTACACCGCGACCGTGGGCAGGTCCAGGGACTGTGCGGCGCCGATGGCCTGCCGGCCCAGCAGGAACGGGGCGGCCAGATGCACCACATCCGGATTGAAGTAGCGCAGGTGCTCGGCGAGCGTGCGCACCCGGGGGTTGGACAGGCGGATCTCGGCATATCCCGGCAGGGACACCGACCGGAACCGGTAGACACTTGCGCCGGCGTACTGGTCCACCGCGTCCTCACCGCGGCTCGGTGCCGGAGCCAGAACGAGCACCTCGTCGCCGTGGGCGTCCAGGTACTCCAGCAGCCGGAGCGCGGTCACGGTCACCCCATTGGCCTGGGGTAGGAAGGACTCGGCCACCACGGCGATACGCACGGTGCCATGGTGCCAGATGCACTCCAGCCCGGCGATGGGGCACGCCGCGTTAACTTGAACTGTTCCGGAAACTGATCTACTCTAGAGCCATGTCCACCAGCCACGCCGACATGCTGCGCACCGCGGAACTACGCGTCACCGCACCGCGGCTGGCGGTCCTGGCCGAGGTGGAGGCCCACCCGCACGCCACTGCGGAGACCATCCGTCACGCCGTGCATGAGCGGCTCGGCACCGTCTCCACACAGGCGGTCTACGACGTGCTGCACGCCCTGACCGACGCTCGGCTCCTGCGGCGGATCGAGCCGGACGGGTCACCCGGCCGGTTCGAACTCTACCGCGGGGACAACCACCACCACGTGGTGTGCCGGGCCTGCGACGCGATCCACGACGTGCCCTGTGCCGTCGGCGAGGCACCGTGCCTGCACGCCAGTGAGGATCACGGCTTCACCATCGATGCCGCCGAGGTCATCTACTGGGGCACCTGCGCCGACTGCCGCAGTGCTGCCCAGGCGATCCCGGTACACAACTGAACCACCGTTGCCGGGAACGGCACCGGACCTGCATCAGAGAAACCCAGATTCCCGCTAAGGAGCAAGGAATGACCGTAGACAACACCAAGCCCCTGACGACTGCCGCCGGCGCGCCGGTCGCGGAGAACGACAACGCCATCACCGCCGGCGCCCGGGGCCCGATGCTCCTGCAGGACGTGTGGTTCCTGGAGAAGCTGGCCCACTTCGACCGTGAAGTGATCCCGGAGCGCCGCATGCACGCCAAGGGCTCGGGCGCGTGGGGGACCTTCACCACCACGCACGACATCTCCAAGTACTCCAAGGCCGCGATCTTCTCCGAGGTCGGCAAGCAGACCGAGATGTTCGCCCGCTTCTCCACGGTGGCCGGCGAGCGTGGCGCCGCCGACGCCGAGCGCGACATCCGCGGATTCGCCCTGCGCTTCTTCACCGAGGAGGGCAACTGGGACATGGTCGGGAACAACACCCCGGTGTTCTTCCACCGTGACCCGCACAAGTTCCCCGACCTCAACCGCGCGGTCAAGCGTGACCCGCGCACCAACCTGCGCGATGCGGAGAACAACTGGGACTACTGGACCAGCCTGCCCGAGGCACTGCACCAGGTGACCATCGTGATGTCCGACCGCGGTATCCCGGACGGCTACCGGCACATGCACGGCTTCGGCTCGCACACCTACTCCTTCATCAACGCGCAGAACGAGCGCTTCTGGGTGAAGTTCCACTTCCGCACCCAGCAGGGCATCAAGAACCTCACCGATGCCGAGGCGGCCAAGGTGATCGCCGACGACCGCGAGTCCTCCCAGCGCGACCTCTTCGAGGCCATCGAGCGTGGCGACTTCCCCAAGTGGACGCTCTTCGTCCAGGTGATGCCGGAGGCCGACGCGCAGAACTACCGCTTCCACCCCTTCGACCTCACCAAGGTCTGGTCGAAGAAGGACTACCCGCTGATCGAGGTCGGTGAGTTCGAGCTCAACCGCAACCCGGAGAACTACTTCGCCGACGTCGAGCAGGTCGCCTTCACCCCGGCGAACATCGTGCCCGGCATCGGGTTCTCCCCCGACCGGATGCTGCAGGGCCGGCTGTTCTCCTACGGCGACGCCGCCCGCTACCGCCTGGGCGTCAACCACCACCAGATCCCGGTCAACTACCCCCGCGGCGCCACAGTGGTCAACACCTACCACCGCGACGGTCTGGGCCGGGTGGACGGCAACCAGGGCGGCACCCCCGGGTACACCCCGAACAGCTACGGTCGCTTCGAGGCGACCCCGGCCTACGCCGACCCCAGCCAGGCGATCGGTGACACCGCCGCCCGGTTCGACTTCCGCGAGGACGACTCGAACTACTACGAGCAGCCCGGTGACCTGTTCCGCCTGATGACCCCCGAGGAGCAGCAGCGTCTGTTCGCCAACACCGCACGGGCGATCGACGGCGCCTCGGAGGCCACCATCGAGCGGCACATCCACAACTGCACCCTGGCCGACCCGGCCTACGGCGAAGGTGTGCGCCGAGCGATCGAGGCCCTGGCGGCCGGGACCCTGGACTCCCTGGACGCGAACCCGGAAAACGAGCCGGTGCACGTCTGAGCCGCGACTCGCTGACCTGAGGGCCCGGGTGACCATCTACGGTCGCCCGGGCCTTTCAGCACGTCGCGCCGATCTCCCTGGCGCGCAGTGAGTCACTCCAGCAGATGTGCGCGCCCGAACAGCTCAGCGGTCTGCCGAGCGCTCGGGGTGCCGGCATCGAGGTCCGCGCCAGCGGCCCGCAGCATCGCCACGACCTCGTCCTCGCCCTTGAACAGGGCGCCGGCGATCGGGGACTGGTCCCGGGCGTTGCGTAGGTTCACATCCGCTCCCCGCTCGATCAGGGCGGCCACGGTCCGGGCGTGCCCGTGGTAGGCCGCCAGCATCAGCAGGGTGTTGCCCTCACGGTCCGCGACGTCGATAGGTAGACCCCGATCGACGAACTCCCCCAGTTCCTCGGCCTGCCCCGCGCGGGCCAGGTCCATGGCCAGCGCGATCACCTTGGCGGTCTGTTCCTCCGACAGCGAGCCCATGGCGACCGAGCCTACTCCGACTCGCCCACCTGCGCCCCTGCGGCGAACTGGGACTCGTACAGCCGGGCGTAGGCTCCGCCGGCGGCGAGCAACTCGTCGTGGTTGCCCTGTTCGACGATGCTGCCGGACTCCATCACCAGGATCACATCGGCGTCGCGGATGGTGGACAGCCGGTGAGCGATGACGAAGCTTGTGCGGCCCTGTCGCAGTGCGCCCATCGCCTCCTGCACCAACGCCTCGGTTCGGGTGTCCACCGAACTGGTGGCCTCATCCAGGATCAGAATCGGTGGATCGGCGAGGAATGCCCGGGCGATGGTGAGCAATTGCTTCTCGCCCGCACTGACCGCGGTGCCGCGCACGCCCTCGTCGTCGATCTGGGTCTGGTAGCCGTGCGCCAGCGTCCGCACGAACGGATCCACGTGGGTGGCCCGGGCCGCGGCGACCAGTTCCTCGTGCCCCACCTCGGTGTCGACGCCGTAGGTGATGTTCTCCTCGATCGTGCCCGAGTACAGCCAGGTGTCCTGCAGCACCATCCCGACGTTGGAGCGCACCTGTGCCCGCGGCACCGTGGCGATGTCCACCCCGTCCAGGGTGATCTGACCGCCATCGACCTCATAGAAGCGCATCAGCAGGTTCACCAGGGTGGTCTTGCCCGCGCCGGTGGGCCCCACGATCGCGACGGTCTGCCCGGGCTCGGCCACCAGTGACAACGACTCGATCAGCGGGGTGTCCTCGCGGTAGCGGAAGGAGATGTCGCGGAACTCCACGTGCCCGCGCACCTGCTCCGGGATCGACTCCTCCGCGCTGACCTGCGGGTCGGGCGATTCCTCCGGAGCGCTCAGTACCTCGAAGATCCGCTCGGCCGACGCCGCTCCGGACTGCAGCAGGTTCAGCATGCCGGCGATCTGGGTGATCGGCTGGCCGAACTGGCGCGAGTACTGGACGAACGCCTGCACCTCTCCGATGCTCAGGTGCCCGGAGATCACGCGCAGACCACCGATCACCGCCACCAGGACGTACCCGATGTTGGACATCATCCCCATCACCGGCTGGATGATGCCGGTGATGAACTGGGCCCGGTAGGACGCTTGGTAGAGCGCCTGGTTCTCGCGGGCGAAGGTCTCCTGGGCGGTGCCCTCGTGCCCGAACACCGTGACCAGGGCGTGCCCGGTGTACATCTCCTCCACGTGCCCGTTCAAGGTCCCGGTGCGGCGCCACTGCTCGATGAACTCCGGCTGGGAGCGTCGGGCGATCTGGGCCACGATGAAGCCGGACAGCGGCACCGTGACCACCGCCACGAGAGCCAGCAGCGGGGAGATGATGATCATCATCGTCAGCACCGACAGGATCGTCAGGACCGCGGTGATCAATTGCGACAGGGTCTGCTGCAGTGTCTGGGCCAGGTTGTCCACATCATTGGTCATCCGGGACAGCAGTTCCCCGCGCTGGCGGGCGTCGACGTAGGACAGCGGTACCCGGGAGAGTTTGCGTTGCAGGTTCAGGCGCATCATGTTCAGGGTGCGCTGCACCGCGACCGTGGTGAGCACCCCCTGCGCCCACATCGAGGTGGCCCCGACCGCATACACCCCGCTGACCAGCACCAGGACCCGGGCGAGTGCGGCGAAGTCCACACCAGCACCACCCAGCATCCCGTCCACCACGATGTCGGTGGCCCTGCCCAACAGCATCGGCCCGGCCGCGTTCAGGATCACGCCCATACCCCCGAGCACGAACCCGGCGATGATCCGTGCCCGCTGGTCACGCAGCTCGCCGATCACCCGGCGCACGGTCGGGCCGAACTGTGCCGGACGCTCCCCCGGCATCCGGCCCGCGCCGCCGTGGCCGGCCGGCCCGCGCTGGGGCGCTCGGTGCCCGCTCATCGGCCCGCCTCGGCGGCGCTGAGCTGGGAGTTGACGATCTCGGCGTAGGTGACGTTGCCCTCGAGCAGTTCGGTGTGGGTTCCCGCCCCTACCAGGCGGCCGTGGTCAAGCACCAGGATCTGATCGGCGTCACGGATGGTCGCCACTCGCTGAGCCACCACGATCACCGTCGACTGCGATGTCGCCGGGCGCATCGCGCTGCGCAGGGCGGCGTCGGTGGTGTAGTCCAGGGCGGAGAAGGAGTCGTCGAACAAGTAGATCGGGGCCTGCCGGATCAACGCCCTGGCGATGGAGATCCGTTGGCGCTGCCCACCGGAGACGTTCGTGCCGCCCTGGGCGATCTCGGCGTGCAACCCGCCGTCCATGTCGGCGACGAAGTCGGCGGCCTGGGCGATCCGCAAGGCCTCCCACATCTCCTCCTCGGTGGCCTCGGCGCGCCCGAAGGACAGATTGGAGGCGACCGTGCCGGAGAACAGGTACGGACGCTGGGGGACGAGACCGATCATGGTGGCCAACAGGTCGGGATCGAACTCGCGCACGTCCACACCGTCCAGCAGCACCCGGCCACCGGTGGCGTCGAACAGGCGGGGCACCAGGTTCACGACGGTCGACTTACCGGAGCCGGTGGAGCCGATGATCGCGGTGGTCCGGCCCGGCTCGGCGGTGAAGCTCACCTCGTGCAGCACATCGGCGTCGGCGCCGGGGTAACCGAAACTGACCGACTCGAACTGCACCAGCCCGCGC
The DNA here is from genome assembly GCF_049725055.1 of Pseudactinotalea sp. Z1739. The sequence goes on from NZ_JBMPQA010000007.1 coordinate 26,155, forward strand.
ACCGCACCGGGGCGCTCGGGCCTGGCCGGGGGCGTCACCGTGGGTATGGAGTCCAGCACCTCCTGGATCCGACCCCCCGACACCAGGGCCCGCGGGGCGAACATCACCAACATGGTCGCGAGCATCACCGACATCAGGATGAACATCAGGTAGGCCAGGAACGCCACCAGCGCCCCCACCTGGGTCTGCCCGGACTCCACCCGGTGCCCTCCGAACCAGATCACCAGCACCGAACCACCGTTGATGATGAACATCACCAACGGGAAGGCCAGCGCCATGAGCTTGCCGACCTTGATCGCCACATCCTCCAGGGCGACGCTGGCCTCGGTGAAGCGGGCTTCTTCCCGTCGTTCCTTGGCGAAGGCCCGGATCACCCGGATCCCACCGAGCTGTTCGCGCATCACCCGGTTGATCCCGTCGATCCGCTCCTGCATCGCCTTGAAGTGCGGGATCGCGCGCCACACCACCAGGCCCATCGCGGTCGCCAGTGCCGGCACCACCGCCACCACCAGCACAGACAGTCCCGCGTCGGTGCGCACTGCCATGATCACCCCGCCGAGCAGCATGATGGGTGCCATCACGATCATGATCAGGGTGAACAGCACCAGCATCTGCACCTGCTGGACATCATTGGTGGTGCGGGTGATCAGCGACGGGGCGCCGAAGGCGGAGATCTCCTGGGTGGAGAAGCGCTGTACCCGGGTGAACAGGGCCTGCCGCACGTCCCGACCCACGCTCATCGCGGTGCGTGCTCCCACGTACACCGCACCCACGGCGGCGAGCACCTGGATCATCGAGACGCCCAGCATCACCAAGCCGAGCCGCAGGATCAGCCCGGTGTTCCCGGGCACGATCCCCTCATCGATCACCCGGGCGTTCAGGCTCGGCAGCAACAGCGCCGCCATGGTCTGGGCGAACTGCAACACGACGACCAGCCCGATGGCACCCCGGTAAGGCCGCAGGTAGCGGCCCATCAAATCACGCACGCCGTGAGGCTACACCGCCCCGCCCACATCGAGTGTGGACGGGGCGGGTGCGTTCGCGGTGAGCGCAGCGGCGCAGCCGGCTACTGGCGCGGCTGCGGGGGCGGCGGCGGCGCGGCGTCCTCGCCGCCCTCGGGCACCTGACCGGCCTCGGCCGCACCGGAGAACGGACGCCCGGAGGTCTCCCCGGCCGTGGTCGCCTCGGCGGTAGCCTCATCGACCTGGCCGCGAGCCTCCCGCAGCGCTTCGGAGGGGTCCTGCAGCGAGGTCTCCGGGAGTTCCACGTCCAGACCCTCGATGTGCTCCACGGTGGAGGCGCGCTCCTTCTTCCGCTTCTTCCTCGGCCCGCCGTCGCGGTCGCCGTCGTCGCCGTTCCCGTCGCCACCGTCGTCGTCATCGCCGAATCCCTCGAACCCGGGCGGGGTGGCGCCGCCGCCGAAGGCGGAGGAGATCGAGCCCAGCGCGGCGGTGAACTCGGTGGGGATGACCCAGAGCTTGGAGGAGGAACCGTTGGCGATCTGCGGCAGCATCTGCAGGTACTGGTAGGCCAGCAGCTTCGGATCGGCATCACCGCGGTGGATGGCGTCGAACACCTGCAGGATGGCGCGGGACTCACCCTGGGCCTTGAGGATCGCGGACTGTGCCTGACCCTCGGCGCGCAGGATCGCGGCCTGCTTCTCACCCTCGGCGGTCAGGATCTGGGACTGCTTGACACCCTCGGCGGTCAGGATCGCCGCACGACGATCCCGCTCGGCGCGCATCTGCTGCTCCATCGAGCCCTGCACGCTGGCCGGCGGGTCGATCGCCTTGAGTTCGACGCGGTTCACGCGGATCCCCCAGCGCCCGGTGGCTTCGTCCAGAACCCCGCGCAGCTGACCGTTGATCTGGTCACGGCTGGTCAGGGTCTGCTCCAGGTCCATCGACCCGATCACGTTACGCAACGTGGTCACGGTGAGTTGCTCGATACCGGTGATGTAGTTCGCGATCTCATAGGTCGCGTCCTTGGGTTCGGTCACCTGGAAGTAGATGACCGTGTCGATGGAGACCACCAGGTTGTCGGAGGTGATCACCGGTTGCGGGGCGAAGGATACGACCTGCTCGCGCAGGTCCACCCCGGCCCGGACGCGGTCGATGAAGGGGATCAGGAAGTGCAACCCCGCGTACATGGTGGACTGGTAGCGGCCCAGCCGTTCGATGATCAGTGCCACGGCCTGCGGCACGATCCGGATCGACTGGCGAATCGCCACGATGACGAAGATGGCGAAGATGACCGCCACCACGATGAAACCGATTTGTGCTCCGGTCACGCTAATTCCCTTGATTGATGACTGGTGGTCGGATCAGTACTGCTGACAGCCTAGGGGCTGGGAGTCAGTATCCAGGCCCCGGCGGGCCGTAGGGCTGGCTCGGGTTGGTCTCCACCGGCAACGGTTCCACGATCGCGGTGGCGCCCTCGATGCGCACCACGCTCACCCGGGCCCCCACCGGCAGCACCGCCCCGGGCGCCTCGGTGCGTGCGGTCCACACCTCGCCGGTCAGTTTCACGCGGCCGGCCCGGTCGGAGACGTCGGAGACCACGGTGGCGATCCGGCCGCGGTGCGCGTCCACGTTGGTGCGCGCCTGCGGGGTGTTCGCCTTGAGTTTGGCCAGGGCCCACGGGCGCACCAGCACCAACAGCCCCACCGAGACCACCGCCGCGATGATCAACTGCAGCCAGAACGGGGCACCCATCGCCCCGGAGATCGCTGCCGCGGTGGCACCGCCGGCCAGCATCAGGAACAGCAGGTCCACGGTGAGCATCTCGATGACGCCCAGGACCAGTGCCACCCCCAGCCACCACAGCCAGCCCATGCCCTAACCTCCCGCGTGTCGTCCCCGTCAGTCTAAACGACTCGTAAACTCTTCGCTGCTCCCTTTCGCCCGGTCTCAGGCGTGCGCACCGCCGCTTCGGGGACGGCGGGCCCGGCCCCGGGCGCTCCAGCGCTGCCCGTGCCGCTCCACCACCAGGTCCACCCCGAAGGTGCGCGAGAGGTTCTGTTCGGTCATCACCGAGTACAGCTCCCCGGCGGCCTCCACCTTCCCCTCGCGCATCAGCATCGCGTCGGTGAAGCCCTCGGGCACCTCCTCCACGTGGTGGGTGATCAGCACCAGCACCGGGGAGGCCAGATCGCGGGCGAGTTCGGTCAGCGCGCCCATCAGTTCCTCGCGGCCACCCAGGTCCAGCCCCGCTCCGGGTTCGTCCAGGATGAGCAGTTCGGGATCGGCCATCAGGGCGCGGGCGATCTGGGTGCGCTTGCGCTCGCCCTCGGACAGGGTGCCGAAACGGCGCTGGGCCAGATCGGCCACACCGAAGGCGGCCAGCAGATCCATCGCGCGGGAATCATCCAACTCTTCATACGACTCCCGCCACCGTCCGGTCATCCCGTAGGAGGCGGTGCGGACCACGTCCAGGACCACCTCACCACCGGGGATCCGGTCCGCCAGCGCCGCACTGGCCAGCCCGATCAGCGGCCGCAACTCGAACACGTCCACCGCGCCCAGGCGCTCTCCGAAGATCTCCACCGTTCCCGAGGTGGGGTGCATCCGGGCCGCGGCGAGTTGCATCAACGTGGTCTTGCCGGCCCCGTTCGGGCCGAGCACCACCCAACGGTCCCCCTCATCGACCGACCAGTCCACGCCGTCGAGAATGTTCTTGGCGCCGCGGCGCACGGTCACATCGGTCAGGTTGAGCACATCACCCATATCGCCAGAGCCTAGTTCACCTACGGTGGTCACCATGCGCCTCGACATACCCCGTTCCGTGCTGGTCGCCCTGTGGACGAACCGGCTCGGCACCGCCCCGAGCCCGGAGGAGTTGGCGCAGGCGACCCGGGCGGTGCGGGCGGTGGCCGACGACGACGGGATGCCGACGGCGGATCTGCTCACCCAGGTGGCCGGTACCGCGGTGCTGGCGGTGACGCCGGTTCCGGGCGAGCCGGTGCCGTTACCGGCCCCGGCGCGCGCGGCGGCGCTGGAGGCCGGGCAGGCGCTGATCAGCGGCCCCCCGCGCGGCGCCCCGGGTCTGTTGCGGATCGCGGTCCCGGATGAGCGGGCCTTCGGGTCCGAACTCGAACCCGGTGAACTGCTGGGCTGGCAGGTGTGGACCGAGCCGGTGGACGGGTCGGGGTGGGTGCCGCCGGTGATCACGATGGCCGAGGCCCGCACCGGGCTCGCCGAGGCACTCGACCTGGCGATCGAGACCCTGCTCAGTATGGATGTGGCCCGGTGGCGGGAGGAGGCCGCCGAGGAGATCGCGATGCTCGGCAGCGACGAATTGCCCCCGCCGGCCGCCGACCGGATCCCGCCCGGTCTGGACCCCAGGCGCTCGCACGTGCTCTCCCGTGCGGTACGCTTGCAAGCCATCGTGGACCTGGCCACCCAGGACGACGGGGCCGCGGTGAACTCCTGGCAGGCCGATCAGCGCACCGCCGCTCTGCGGCACGTGGCCGCGGCCGCCCGCAGCGCCCTGTGCGCCGTCAGCGTTTCCGGGTTCTGACCGGAACTAGCCCAGCACGCTGCGGTAGACCTCCAGGGTGCGCTCCCCGATCGCATCCCAGGAGAAGTGTTCCGCCGCCCGCACCCGGCCGGCCTCCCCCATCGCGGCGGCGCGCTCGGGGTCGGCGAGCATGTCGATCAACGCCCGGGCCACGTCGGCCGCGAAGGCCTCCGGGTCATTCGGGGTGCCGGTGCCGTCGTCGGCCTGGTCCAGCGGCACCAGGGTTCCGGTGACACCGTCGGCGACCACCTCGGGAATGCCACCGGTCGCCGAGGCGACCACCGGCACACCCAGCGCCATCGCCTCCAGGTTCACGATTCCCAGCGGCTCATAGATCGAGGGGCAGGCGAACACGGTGGAACTGGCCAGCAGTCCCACCACGTCGGCGTGCGGGAGCATCCGGTCGATCCAGATCACGTTCGGGTGGGTGCGGCGCAACCGGTCGATCGCCGCACCGATCTCGGCTGCGATCTCGGGGGTGTCCGGGGCGCCGGCGCAGAGCACCAGTTGCACCTCCGGCGGCAGTTGGTGCGCGGCCCGGATCAGATGGGCCAGGCCCTTCTGCCGGGTGATCCGGCCCACGAAGATCACCGCCGGCACCTCCGGGTCCACCCCGTGGCGCCGCGCGATCTGTTCACTGACCCGACGTTGCGGGCGGGCCCAGCGCTGCAGGTCCACCCCGTTGTGCACCACCGAGACCTTCTCCGGATCCACATCGGGGTAGGCGGCCAGGATGTCGGCACGCATCGCGTGACTGACCGCGATGATCCCGGCCGCGGAGGAGTAGGCGGTGTGCTCGGCCCAGCCGGACAGCGCGTACCCACCACCGAGCTGCTCGGCCTTCCAGGGGCGCAGCGGCTCCAGTGAGTGCGCGCTGAGCACGTGGGGGATGCCGTGCAGCAGGCCGGCCAGATGCCCGCCGAGGTTGGCGTACCAGGTGTGGGAGTGCACCAGATCGGCTCCGGCGACGTCGGCGGCCATCGCCAGGTCGACCCCGAAGGTGCGCAGCGCCGGGTTGGCCCGGGCCAACGTCTCGGGCTCGTCGTAGCCGTGCACACCCGGGGCGGTGCGGGCGCCGTCGAAGCAGCGCACCTGGACGTCCACGTGCGCGCGCAGCACCCGGGCGAGTTCGGTCACGTGCACCCCGGCTCCGCCGTACACGTGCGGCGGGTACTCCCTGGTCAGCAGGTCGACGCGCATGGTGAGGCATCCTTCCTCCCACCCAGCACCACGGCGGGAACTTGCGGCGCGGAATCGGTGGCTGAACCCGCGTGCTCAGCCTAGGGTTCATTGCATGGCCACACCACGGGTTCTCGCGATAGTCCTGGCTGGAGGCGAGGGGAAGCGGCTGATGCCGCTCACGGCTGATCGGGCCAAGCCTGCGGTTCCCTTCGGTGGGATCTACCGGCTGATCGACTTCGCGTTGTCCAATGTCGTCAACGCCGGGTACCTGCGCGTGGTGGTGCTGACCCAGTACAAGTCGCATTCCCTGGACCGCCATATTGCCAAGACCTGGCGGATGTCCTCCCTGCTCGGCAACTACGTGGCCCCGGTGCCGGCCCAGCAGCGGGTGGGCAAGAACTGGTTCCTGGGCAGCGCCGATGCGATCTACCAGTCCCTGAACATCATCGATGAGGAGAAGCCGGACATCGTGGTCGTGGTCGGCGCCGATCACGTCTACCGGATGGACTTCTCCCAGATGGTGCACTCCCATATCGAATCCGGCGCGGAGATGACCGTGGCCGGGATCCGCCAACCGATCGAACTGGCGAACCAGTTCGGGGTGGTCGACGCCGACGCCGCCGATCCGACGCGGATCGCGGCTTTCCTGGAGAAGCCCGAGAATCCACAGGGTCTGGCCGACTCCCCCCGGGAGGTGCTGGCGTCCATGGGCAACTACGTCTTCAATGCCGATGCCCTGGTCGCCTCGGTCCGCGAGGACGCCAGGTCCACCACCTCCAGGCACGATATGGGCGGGGACATCGTGCCCTACTTCGTGGACAAGGGGCAGGCCGGGCTGTACGACTTCATCCATAACGACGTGCCCGGCTCCACCGACCGGGACCGGAACTATTGGCGTGATGTGGGAACCCTGGACTCCTACTACGACGCGAACATCGACCTGATCAACGTCGAGCCGGTGTTCAACCTGTACAACGACGACTGGCCGGTGCACACCGGGTACGTGGGCCTGCCGCCGGCGAAGTTCGTCCACTCCGTGGCGGGGCGGACCGGGCACGCGGTGGACTCGATCATCTCCCCCGGTGTGGTCATCTCCGGTGGTGACGTGCGCGGCTCCATCCTCTCCCCCGGCACCCGGGTGAACTCCTGGTCCACCGTGGCGGACTCGGTGCTGCTCGACGGCGTCGTGGTGCACCGGCACGCGCACGTGCACAAGGCGATCCTGGATAAGAACGTCGTGGTCAGCGAGGGCGCCTCGGTGGGTGTGGATACCGAGTTGGACGCCTCCCGTGGGTTCACCGTCACCGATGCCGGCATCACCGTGGTGCCCAAGGGAACCCGGATCACGCACGGATGAGCCGGCGCCGCCTGGTGGTGCTGGATGTGGACTCCACGTTCATCGCCGACGAACAGATCGACCTGCTCGCCGCCCACGCGGGGGTGGGCCCGCAGGTGGCGGCGATCACCGAACGGGCGATGGCCGGGGAACTCGATTTCGAGGCCGCGCTGCGCGAACGGGTGGCCGCACTGGCCGGGCTGGCGACCTCGGCGATCGACGCGGTGCGCGCCCAGATCAGCCTCAGCCCAGGCGCCGGCGAGTTCATCGCGGGGCTGCATCAGCGGGGCTGGCCGGTGGGCCTGGTCTCCGGGGGATTCCACGAGATCGTCGACCCCTTGGCCAACGCGCACGGCATCACCCGGGTGCAGGCCAACCGCCTGGAGACCGACGACGACGGCGCCCGCCTGAGCGGGCGGCTGCGCGGGGAGATCGTGGACCGGGCGACGAAGGCGGACTTCCTGCGCGCGTTCGCCGCTGCCGAGGGCGTCGACATGGCCGACACGGTGGCCATCGGCGACGGCGCGAACGACCTGGACATGGTCACCGCTGCCGGCCTCGGGGTGGGCTTCCGGCCCAAGCAGGCTCTGGCCGAGGCAGCCGACGTGGTCCTGACCGACCGGCTGGATGCGGTGCTGGCCGTCCTGGACCGCTGATCGCCGTTCAGGTGCCCGGCTGTGGTTCGGCCAGGTCGGTGAGGGTGGCTGTGCCGCGGCCGAGTTCGGCCCAGGGGCAATCCACCCGCAGTTCAGCGAGCATCGCCGTGCTCATTCCGGTGCGAACCCGGGCCGTCGCGGCCTTCTGGGAGTCCGGCCCGGCCAGGATCCGGGCCACGTGGGAGATCACCGGCTCGTGTCCCACCACCAGTACCGAGGCGGTCTGCCCCGGCAACGCGCGAACCAGATCGAGCAACTCACCCGCACCGGCGCCGTAGATCTCCGGCAGCCGGCGCACCTCGATGCCGGAGGTGTCCACATCCTGCTCATCCAGACCGGTCTCGATCAACTTCCACGTCTCGACGGCGCGATTGGCGCTGGAGCACAGCACCAGGTCGGGGACGGCGTCGTGTGCGCAGAGCAGCGCCGCCAGCCCCTTGGCCTGGGTGCGCCCGTGCAGGCTGAGCGCCCGATCGATATCGGCGCCGGTGGGAGCATGGGGTTCGGCTTGGGCGTGCCGCAGCAGGCTCAGCCGGGCCATCACTGCCCCATTGCGTGCACGCCGCCGTCGACGTGCACGATCTCCCCGGTCGTGGCCGGGAACCAGTCCGAGCACAACGCGGCCACCGCCCGGGCGGTGGGCTCCGGGTCCTCCACGTCCCAGCCCAGCGGCGCCCGGTCGGGCCAGGCGCTCTCCATCTGGGTGAACCCGGGGATGGACTTGGCGGCGGTGGAGCGGATCGGGCCGGCCGAGACCAGGTTCACCCGGATCCCGTCCGGGCCCAGGTCCCGGGCGAGGTAGCGGGCGGTGGACTCGAAGGCCGCCTTGGCCACTCCCATCCAGTCGTAGACCGGCCAGGCGTAGCGTGCGTCGAAGGTGAGCCCCACCACCGCTGAGCCGGGCCGCAGCATCGGCCGGGTCGCCACCGCGAGAGACTTCAGCGAGTACGCCGAGACCTCCAGCGCGGTGGCCACGTCCGGCCACTGCCCGTCCAGGAAGTTCCCGCCCATCACCGACTGCGGGGCGAACCCGATGGAGTGCACCACGCCGTCGAGGTGGTCGGTGTGCTCACCCACGCGCCCGGCCAGGGCCTCCAGGTCCTCGGCGGATGTCACGTCCAGTTCCACCACCGGTGCCTCCTTCGGCAGCCGGCGCGCGATGGCCCGGGTCAGGCGCAGTTGCCGCCCGAAGGAGGACAGCACCACGTCGGCGCCCTCGTTCTGGGCGAGGCGCGCCACATGGAAAGCGATCGAACTCTCCATCAGCACCCCGGTGATGAAGAGCTTCTTTCCGTCCAGAAGTCCCATGCTGTTCTCGCTACCTCTCGTGTTCGTCTCAGTGACCCATGCCCAGGCCGCCGTCCACCGGCAGCACCGCCCCGGAGATGTAGCCGGACTGCGGTGCGGCGAGGAACTCCACCGCGGTGGCCACGTCCTCCACCGCACCGAACCGGGCCGCGGGGATGGCCTCCAGGTATTTCGCCTGGGTCTGTTCGGGTAGTTCGGCCGTCATCGCGGTGTCGATGAAACCGGGTGCGACGACGTTGGCGGTAATGCCTCGGGCGCCCAGTTCCCGGGTGATCGAGCGGGCCATGCCCACCAGGCCGGCCTTGGCCGAGGAGTAGTTGATCTGCCCGGGTGAGCCGTACAGGCCCACCACCGAGGAGATCAGCACGATCCGCCCACCACGCTGGCGGATCATCCCCTTGCTGACCCGCTTGACGCACCGGAACGTGCCGGTGAGGTTGACATCCACGACGTCGGCGAAGTCCTCCTCGCTCATCCGCAGCAGCAGCATGTCCCGGTTCATCCCGGCGTTGGCCACCAGCACCTGCACCGGGCCCAGTTCGGCCTCGATGGTGGTGAAGGCGGAGTCCACCGAGTCGGTGTCGGTGATGTCGGCCCGTACGCCCAGGACCCCCGGCGGCACCTCGCCGCTGCGGTGGATCCCGGCCACCTTCTCCCCGGCCGCGGCGAACCGCTGCGCGATCGCATACCCGATCCCGCGGTTGGCTCCGGTCACCACCACGGTGCGGGGCTGATCACTGCTGTGCTGCTCGCTCACGCTGATCCCTTCGACTAGCAACTGCGCATAGACGGTAGTGCACCGGCGGCCCCCACGGGAACGGACCGGAGCACGGCCCGGCGAGTCATCATGGCCGCGCGCGGCGTAGGCTGGCAGGTATGCCCGAGGTCCACTCCGTCACCAGCGCCGCGGAACCACTCAGCGTGCGCAACAGCAGGCGGATGCGGCGGTACCTGATCACGATGGGGATCAGGTGCGCCGGGCTGGTCGGGGCCGTCTACACCGAGGGTTGGCTGCGCTGGGTGAGCATCGTCCTGGCGGTGGTGCTGCCCTATGTGGCGGTGGCCCTGGGCAGCGAGAGCGTGGACAAACCCACCGGAGCCACCCCCTATACCGAGCCCGATCCGCAGATCACCGCCTCCGGTCGGGTGGAGTTGGAGCAGCGCCATGACTGACCTGATCTGCAGCGCCAAGGGCTGCCGCGCCGGTGCGCAGTGGGCGCTGCGGTGGAACAATCCGAAACTGCACACCCCCGGACGGCGCAAGATCTGGATGGCCTGTCCGGACCACCGCACCCACCTGGAGAACTTCCTGGGCGCCCGCGGGTTCCACCGGGAGACGGTGGCCCTGGCCGACCTGCCGCCGGAGGAACGACCCGCCGGCCCATGACATCGCGCTACTCCTTCCTGACCAGCCGCCGCTGGCTCGGCCTGATCGCCGCGGCGGTGGCCATCTCGGTGGTCTGCGCCCTCCTGGGGTACTGGCAGTGGTCCCGGTACCAGGGTCGCGCCGACCAGGTCGCCCTCGTCGAGGCGAACTTCGACCAGGACCCCGTTCCACTGACCGACCTCGTCAGCCGGCCGGGTGCCGAGTTGGATCCTGCTCACCAGTGGCACCCGGTGCAGGTTCAGGGCCGCTATCTCGGGGAGGTGGTGGTGCTGCCCCAGCGCGGGGTTGCGGGCAACCCGGCCGATCACGTGGTGGGAGTGCTGGCCGTGGACGTCGGCCACGGGCCGGACTGGGCTGTGCTGGTGGACCGGGGCTGGTACACCACCGACACCTTCGCCGACCACGCCGCAGCCCAGGAACTACCCAACGGGCAGGTCACGACCACCATGCGGCTGCGCCCCGCAGAAGCGCCTTCGCCGCGGGTGCTCGACGCGGGGCAGATACACCGGCTGAACCCCACCCAGGCGCTGACGGCAGCCACCGGCACCGAGGAGGATGACAGCGCCGGGTACGTGCTCGCCACGGGGATCTACGGCCAGTTGGCCGCCGAGACCGAGGGAGGTTCCGACGTCGTCCCGGCGGAACTGAACCTGCTCCCCCGTCCGGTCGCGGACCTCGGGTCGCACCTGTCCTACGCGTTGCAGTGGTGGGTCTTCGCCCTCGGCCTCTACGTGGCCCTGGTGATCCTGGCCCGCAGGGAGGCCCGGGACCCGCGCGCACCGGCCCCGGTGCGCCGCCGGGCCGATGCCGACGAGGACGAGGCGATCGAGACCCAGATTCAGGCCAGCGCGACCAGTTCGGCGTAGTCCTCGCTCCACAGGTCCTCGTCGCCATCGGGCAACAGCAGCACCCGCTCGGGATCCAGCGCCGCCACGGCTCCCTCGTCGTGGCTGACCAGCACCACCGCACCGGTGAAGTTGCGCAACGCCTCCAGGATCTCCGCACGGGATGCCGGGTCGAGGTTGTTCGTGGGCTCATCCAGCAGCAGCACGTTCGCGGCCGAGACCACCAGCACCGCCAGCGCCAGTCGCGTCTTCTCACCACCGGAGAGCACCCGCGCGGGCTTGAAGGCGTCGTCGCCGGAGAACAGGAACGAGCCCAGCACGCTGCGTACCTGGGTATCGGTCAGGTGCGGAGCGCTGCGGCGCAGGTTCTCCACCACGGTGGCACCGGTGTCCAGGTTCTCGTGTTCCTGGGCGTAGTAGCCGATCTTGAGCCCGTGGCCGGGGTTGATCTGGCCGGAGTCGGGCTGTTCCACCTGGGCGAGCAGACGTAGCAGGGTGGTCTTGCCGGCACCGTTGAGTCCGAGCACCACCACCTTGGAGCCCCGATCGATGTCCAGGTCCACATCGATGAACACCTCCTGGGAGCCGTAGCTCTTGGACAGCCCCCGCGCCGACAACGGCACCCGCCCGCACGGAGCGGGGTCCGGGAACCGGAGGTTGGCGACCTTGTCCGCCGTCCGGGTCGACTCCAGGCCGGACAGCATCCGCTCCGCCCGGCGGAACATGTTCTGCGCGGCGACGGCCTTGGTGGCCTTGGCGCGCATCTTCTCGGCCTGGGCGACCAGGGTGGCCGCCTTCTTCTCCGCGTTCGCCCGTTCCCGCCGGCGGCGGCGCTCATCGGTCTCGCGCTGAGCCAGATAGTCGTCCCAGCCCAGGTTGTACACCTCCAGTTCCGCGCGGTTGGCGTCCAGGTGGAACACCTTGTTCACGGTGGCACGCAGCAGGTCGGTGTCGTGGCTGATCACGATGAAACCACCGGGATAGGTGGCCAGGAAGTCACGCAACCAGGTGATCGAGTCGGCGTCGAGGTGGTTCGTGGGCTCATCCAACAGCATCGTCTCGGCACCGGAGAACAGGATCCGGGCCAGTTCCACCCGGCGCCGCTGGCCACCGGACAGGGTGCTCAACTGCTGGGCCAGGACCCGGGTCGGTAGCCCGAGGTTGGAGGTGATCCGGGCGGCCTCCGACTCGGCCGCCCATCCCCCCTGGGCGGTGAACTCGGCGTCCAGGCGGGAGTACCGGGCCATCGCTCGCTCGCGCGTGTCCTCGTCGTCGCTGGCCATGTCGGTCTCGGCCTTGCGGACGCGGCGCAGCAGTTCGTCCAGCCCTCTGGCGGACAGCACCCGGTCCATCGCGACCACCTGCAGGTCCCCGGTGCGTGGGTCCTGGGGCAGGTAGCCCACCTCACCGGTGCTGGTGATCGTCCCGGCGCTGGCCTGATGCTGGCCGGCCAGGGTCTTGGTCAGGGTCGTCTTGCCGGCCCCGTTGCGGCCCACGAGACCGATCCGGTCGCCGGTGTCGACCCGGAAGGTGGCGCCGTCCAGCAGCTGGCGGGCACCGATTCGCAGTTCGACGTCAGTAGCGGTGATCACCGGGCCGAGTGTAGGTGGCCTGATCGGTGTTCCGACAATTGGAATTCCCCGCCCAGGTCGGGCCACGGCGGGCGTCGTGGGCACGGTGGCGGATAAGGTGCAGAGCATGAGTACGGCCGATCCGACCCCGGTACGCGGGGTGCCCAGCCCCGGCACCGCCGTCGATGAGGGCGAGCCGTCACCTGCCACAGCCGGCGCTGGTGGGACCGATCCCGAGCGGTCCGGTGCCACCGAGTCGGCCCGCACCCGCTCCGGTGCATGGCGCCGGGCCGAGGAGGCGCTCGCCCAGGGGTGGCAGCGCAGCACGCCCAAGGCGCGGTGGGTCACCGAGAAGGCGGCTCCGCTCAGCCGGCGGGCCGCACAGGTGAATCTGGTCCAGGTGGCCGCCGGGGTCGCGGTGACCGCCCTGGCCGCACTGCTGATCGCGGTCGCGGCACAGGTGGAGTGGGAGGTCGGGGTGTTGTCCGCGCCGCTGTGGCTGTTCGTGGGCGCGGCGCTGCTGGCCGGGGCCGTGCTGGGACCATGGCGCGGGCTGCTGGCTGCGGTGCTCTACCTGGTGATGGGCCTGGTGGGTGCCGCCTGGGCCGGCGACGGCACCGCCGCGCATACCGACGGCCCGTGGGCCGGGGTGCTGCTCACCCTGCCTCTGGCGGTGCTGATCACGGGGTGGATCAGCGCCCGCCACGCGAGGTTGCGCTCACCGGTGACCTCCGGTTGGTACTTCTTCGGCTGGTTCTTCTTCGCCGCCCTGGCCGGTCTGGTGCTGATCTACGCCGGCGGCTTGTGGACCCTGTTCGACCGGACCGCCGTCGGCGGCTGGGCGGTGTTCGCCACCATGTCGGCCCGGTTCCCCTTCGACGTCGCCCAGTGCATCCTGGTGGCGGTGATCGCCGTGGGCGTGCACCGCTTCGTCCCCGGTCTGCTCAGACGTTGAAGCCCAGCGCCCGGAGCTGCTCGCGGCCGTCGTCGGTGATCTTCTCCGGACCCCACGGCGGCATCCAGACCCAGTTGATCCGGGAGCCTTCGGTGATGCCCTCCAGGACCTGGGCGGCCTGATCCTCGATCACGTCGGTCAGCGGGCACGCCGCCGAGGTCAGTGTCATGTCGATGATCGCCTGGTTGTTCTGGTCCAGGCTGACCCCGTACACCAGGCCCAGGTCGACGATATTGATGCCGAGCTCGGGGTCGATCACATCGCGCAACGCTTCTTCCACGTCCGCGGCGGTCGGTGCTCCCGCAGGGGGCTGGTACTCGTTCTCGATCTCGATGTCAGTCATGGTTTCCTCATGCCTCGCTTCCTCACGTAGTGTCCTCGGGCCCGGACGAATCTGCAACCAGCGCCTGCGCGGTGGCATCCCGGAGTGCCATCCAACCCAGCAGCGCGCACTTGATCCGTGCCGGATAGCGGGCCACCCCGACGAAGGCGGTGGCATCGCCGAGTATTTCCGCCCGGGGTTCGGCGAGCGGCCGGCCACGCCCGTCCATCAACGCCCGGAAGGCCTCGGTGATCTCATCGGCCCGAGCTACCGGGAGGTCCCTGATCAGTTCGGTCAGCACCGAGGTGGAGGCCTGTGAGATGGAGCAGCCCATCCCCTCCCAGGTGACCTCGCCGATCCGGGGCGCACCGGTGGAGGTGTCGAGGTGAACCTGCAGGCGCACCTCGTCACCACAGGTCGGGTTGACCTGGAATGACTCACCGTCGGCGCGCTCGCGCAACCCGCGCCCGGTGCGCTGCTTGGCGTGGTCGAGGATCACCTGCTGGTACAGCTGGTCCAGGTTGCTCATGCTGCTCCTTCGAAGAAGGTGCGCACCCGGGCCAGGTGGGCGCAGAACTGATCGATGTCCTCGTGGCTGGTGTAGACCCCGGCCGAGGCGCGCGCGGAGGACGGCACGCCCAGGTGCCGGTGCAGCGGCTGTGCGCAGTGGTGGCCCACCCGGACCGCCACGCCGGCGTCGTCGAGCACCTGGCCCACGTCGTGGGGGTGGATGCCCTCGACCGCGAAGGAGACCACCGCGAGCCGGTCCGCAGGTTCGGTCGGTCCGAGCACGCGCACCCCCTCGATGCGGCTCAGACCGGTGAGCAGGTGCTCGGTGAGCGCGGCCTCGTGGGCGGCCAGTGCCGCCATGCCCAGTTCCTGCAGGTACCCCACCGCGGTGTGCAGGCCCACGGCCTGGGCCACCATCTGGGTGCCCGCCTCGAACCGCTGCGGTGGCGGGGCGTAGGTGGTCCCGGTCATCGTGACCACCTCCACCATCGATCCCCCGGTCGCCACCGGGGGCATCGCCTCCAGCAACTCACGACGGCCGTAGAGCACGCCGATACCGGTGGGGCCGAGCATCTTGTGCCCGGAGAACACCGCGAAGTCCACCCCCAGGGCGTGCAGGTCCAGGGGCAGGTGCGCGGCGGACTGGCAGGCATCCAGCACGGTGAGGGCACCGACTGCCTCGGCTGCGGCCACGACCGGCGCCACCGGGGTGATCGCTCCGGTCACGTTCGAGGCGTGCGTGAAGGCGACCACCTTCGTGGCCGGGCCGATCACGTCCAGGCCTGCCAGGTCGAGTCGTCCCTGGGCATCCAGACCGATCCAGCGCAGGGTGGCGCCGGTGCGGGCACACAACTCCTGCCAGGGCACCAGGTTGGCGTGGTGCTCGGCCTGGGTCACCACGATCTCATCGCCCGGGCCCACCGCCAGCGCCCGGGCCGCGGCGCCGCCGCGGCCGGCGGCGGCATTCGACATCGCGTACGCCACCACGTTGATGCCCTCGGTGGCGTTCTTGGTCCAGACGATCTCGTCGTCGTCGGCCCCCACGAAGGCGGCTACCCCGGCACGGGCCTGCTCGAAGAGTTCGGTGGCCTCCTCGGCCAGGGCGTGCGCGCCGCGGTGCACGGCGGCGTTGCGGGCGTGATAGAAGTCCTGCTCGGCGTCGATGACGCACTCGGGCTTCTGCGAGGTGGCCGCCGTGTCCAGGTAGATCAGCGGACGGCCACCCCGGACCGTGCGGCGCAGCAGCGGGAAGTCCGCGCGCACCGCCGCCAGTTCGGACTCGCTGAGTCCGCTCCGGTGCTCGATGCGGTGCGCGCTGGTCATCACACCGCCTGCAGGAACCGGTCGTAGCCCTCGGCCTCAAGGCGGTCGGCCAGCTCGGGGCCACCCTCCTCGGCGATGCGCCCGTTGACGAACACGTGCACGAAGTCGGGCTTGATGTGCTGCAGAACCCGGGTGTAGTGGGTGATCAGCACGATGCCGGCACCGGTCTCGGCCTGGGCGGCGTTGACGCCCTCGCCCACGATCCGCAGGGCGTCGACGTCCAGGCCGGAGTCGGTCTCGTCCAGGATCGCGAACCGCGGCCGGAGCAACTGCATCTGCAGGATCTCGTGGCGCTTCTTCTCACCGCCGGAGAAGCCGGTGTTGACGTCCCGCTGGGCGAAGTCGGTGCCCATCCGCAGGCCCTCCATCGCGGTGTTCATGTCCTTGACCCAGGTCCGCAGCGGCGGGGCCTGGCCGTCGATGGCGGTCTTGGCGGTGCGCAGGAAGTTCGACACCGACACCCCGGAGACCTCCACCGGGTACTGCATGGCCAGGAACACTCCGGCGCGGGCGCGCTCGTCCACCTCCATCTCCAGGACGTTCTCGCCGTCCAGGAGGATCTCACCGTCGGTGACCTCGTAGTTGGGGTGTCCGGCGATGGCGTAGGCCAGGGTGGACTTGCCCGAGCCGTTCGGGCCCATGATGGCGTGGATCTCGCCGCTGTTGATGGTCAGGTCCACGCCCTTCAGGATCGGCTTGGGGCCGTCCTGGGTGCCGACGCTGACGTGCAGGTTCTTGATCTCGAGCTTGCTCATGTGCTGGTTTCTTCTCTTCCTTGGTCTGGAGGTTTCTCAGGCGCTGGCGCCGACGGTCACATCAATATCGACGAGGACGTTGTCGCCCTCCACGGAGACGGAGTAGACGGGGACGGGCTGGGTGGCCGGCAGGCTCAGCGGCTTGCCGCTGGCCAGGTCGAAGGTCGACCCGTGCAACCAGCACTCGATCGTGGCCTCCTCCACCTCCCCCTCGGACAGGCTGACCTGGCCGTGGGAGCAGATGTCGGAGATCGCGTGGTAGTTCCCGTCCTCGTCCCGCACGATGGCGATCGGAACGGGCCGTCCGTCGACGTCCTCGAGGTCGGCGCGCATCGCCTCCCCGGGTTCGAGGTCACCGGTGTCGCATACGTACTGGGCGCTCATGCCGAGACAGCCTCGTACTGCCGGATCTCCTCTTCGATCGCTGCGGTGAGACGGTCGGTCACCTCGGGCACCGCGATCTGGTTGATGAGTTCGGCGAAGAAGCCGATCACCACCAGGCGGCGCGCCTCGGTCTCGGGGATCCCACGAGCGCGCAGGTAGAACAATTGCTCGTCGTCGAACCGGCCGGTGGCGCTGGCGTGGCCGGCACCCTCGATCTCGCCGGTCTCGATCTCCAGGTTCGGCACCGAGTCGGCGCGGGCACCCTCGGTGAGCACCAGATTCCGGTTCAGTTCGTAGGTGTCGGTGCCCTCGGCCTCGGACCGGATGACGACGTCGCCGATCCAGACCGCGTGGGCGTCCTTCCCCTGCAGCGCACCCTTGTAGGTCACCCGGGAGATGCAGTTCGGGGCCACGTGATCCACCAGCAGGCGGTGCTCCTGGTGCTGGCCGGAGTCGGTGAAGTACAACCCGACCTTCTCCACCTCACCGCCGGGCTCGGCCAGCTCCACGTCGGGGGTCAGCCGCACCACGTCACCCCCGAGGGTGACGACGATGTGGCGCAGGTTGGCATTGCGGCCCACCCTGGCCCGGTGCGCGCTGATGTGCACGCTGTCGCGCTCCCACTCCTGCAGGCTCACCAGGGTGAGCCGGGCACCCTCGCGCACGTCCACCTCCACGGTCTGGGCCAACTGGGCCGAGCCGAAGTGGTTCAGGATGATCGTGGCCTCGGAGTGCTCCTGCGCCACGACCAGCACGTGCTGGGCGCCTGGTTCGGTGCCCCCGGCACCGGTGATCGCCACCGAGGTGGGCTGATCCGGGGTCGCGTTGGCCGCCACGGTGATCACCGTGGCCTCGGTGGTGTTGTTCCAGGCCGCGGCCGAGACCCGGTCGGTCGGCGCTCCGATGCGGCCGAGCCGCTCGTCGTCGCGCCCCACCTGCTCGCTGTGCACGCCGGGGGCGGCGTCCACGACGACGGTCGGTGCCGGGCCGCTGAACTCATCGCCGAAGAAGGACTGGAACCGGTCCACCGGTGAGAAGCGCCACTCCTCCTCCCTGCCGGTGGGTACCGGGAAGTCCGAGAGCGCGAAGGAGGTGAACCGCTGTCCCGCAGGTTCGGGACCGGCGTGGCTGTGGGCACCGTCGGCGACGGCGAGGGTGTGGTCGGTCTTCATGGATTCCTTGTCTGGTGCGGTGCTGGACTGGACGTCGTTGGTCATCAACCGACGGATCCCTCCATCTGCAGTTCGATGAGCCGGTTCAACTCCAGGGCGTACTCCATCGGCAGTTCCCGGGCGATGGGCTCGATGAAGCCGCGCACGATCGTGGCCATCGCCTCGAACTCCGTCAGCCCACGGGACATCAGGTAGAACAACTGGTCCTCGCTGACCTTGGACACCGTGGCCTCGTGGCCCATCTCCACATCGTCCACGCGCACGTCGACGTAGGGGTAGGTGTCGGTCCGCGAGATCGTGTCCACCAGCAGCGCGTCGCACAGCACGGTCGACTTGGCGTGCGTGGCGCCCTCGAGCACCTGCACCAGCCCGCGGTAGGAGGAGCGCCCGCCACCACGGGACACGGACTTGGACACCACCGAGGAGGAGGTGTGCGGGGCCATGTGCACCATCTTGGCGCCGGTGTCCTGATGCTGACCGGAGCCGGAGAAGGCGGCCGAGAGGGTCTCCCCCCGGGCGTGCTCACCCATCAGGTAGATCGCCGGGTACTTCATCGTGGCCTTGGACCCGATGTTGCCGTCGACCCACTCCATGCTGCCGCCGGTGGCGACGGTGGCCCGCTTGGTCACCAGGTTGTACACGTTCTGCGACCAGTTCTGGATCGTGGTGTACCGGACGTTGGCGTCCTTCTTCACGATGATCTCCACCACGGCCGAGTGCAACGAGTCGGTCTTGTAGATCGGCGCGGTGCACCCCTCGACGTAGTGCACCGAGGAGCCCTCGTCGGCGATGATCAGGGTCCGCTCGAACTGGCCCATGTTCTCGGTGTTGATCCGGAAGTAGGCCTGCAGCGGGATCTCCACGTGCACGCCCGGCGGAACGTACACGAACGATCCACCGGACCAGACCGCGGTGTTCAATGACGCGAACTTGTTGTCGCCGGTGGGGATCACGGTGCCGAAGTACTCCTCGAAGAACTCCGGGTGCTCCTTCAGCGCGGTGTCGGTGTCCATGAAGATGACACCCTGGCGCTCGAGTTCCTCGTTGATCTGGTGGTAGACCACCTCGGACTCGTACTGGGCGGCCACACCGGCCACCAGCCGCTGCTTCTCCGCCTCGGGGATGCCGAGCTTGTCGTAGGTGTTCTTGATGTCCGCGGGCAGGTCCTCCCAGGTGGTGGCCTGCTTCTCGGTGGAGCGGACGAAGTACTTGATGTTGTCGAAGTCGATGCCGCTGAGGTCTGCGCCCCACTCCGGCATCGGCTTCTTGTCGAACAGTTTCAGGCCGCGCAGCCGCCGCTTGAGCATCCACTCCGGCTCGTCCTTCAGCCGGGAGATGTCCTGCACAACCTCCTCGCTCAGCCCGCGACGGGCCGAGGCACCGGCGTCGTCGGAATCGCTCCAGCCGAACTGGTAGGCGCCGAAACTCGCGATCGCCTCGTCCTGGCTGAGCTGCTCACGGGCCTTGTCGGCCTCCTGCGGTGTGGTGGTCGTCATGAATTTCCTTCCATGTCGTCATGGTGTGACGGTGTGCTGACCTGCGGAACGCCGGGTGGCACGTGCGTTGTGCACACGTGCTCGCCACCGGCCAGGGTGGCCAGTCGCTGCACATGCACTCCGAGTAGTTCCGAGAACGCACGGGTCTCGGACTCACACATCTGCGGGTACTGGGCCGCGATCGCATGGACCGGACAGTGACCCTGGCACAACTGTATGGCCAGATTCGCACCGACCGGGCGTGTGGACGCGGCGTAGCCATCCGCGCTGAGCAGATCGGCCAGCATCCGGGCGCGATCGGCCGGGTCCTGCCCGGCCGCCTCCACCGCCTGCCGGTAACGGCCCACCATCTCATCGGCCCGCCGGTCCGCGAACTGCTCCACCGCCTCATCACCCAGCCGGTCCCGCAGTTGCTCGATCGCCATCAGCGCAACCCTGGAGTAGCCATCGTCGAGCCTGGGCCGGGCCTCGGCGGTCGCGATGTAGCGCTTGGCGGGCCGACCCCGACCGCGGGGGTGCAGCGGGCTCTCCGGGCGCACCCTGATCTGCCCCTCGCTCTCCAGGGCGATCAGGTGCCGGCGAATCGCGGCGGAGGTCAGGGCCAACTCGGACGCGAGATCCGCGGCCCGCACCGGCCCGCGCTGAACCACCAAGTTCAGCACCCGCTCCCGGGTACTCTCCTCGATCTCACTGGCCTGCTCGCTCACACACATCACCTCCGCCCACCGCTAGGGCAATTACCTCACATTGTCCTTTCCAAATTGGCCCCTGGCAAGCAAGGCTGCCCTAAGTGAGTGTCGTCACAGGCGCGGGCCGCGCGCGCGGCCGGGCTAGGCTGGCGGGCGTGTCCACCCCCTGCGTGCACCTGGAGCAGGTGAGCCTGAGTTTCGGCCCCGTGCCGGTGCTGCGGAACCTGTCCTGGCAGGCCGAGGCCGGCCAGGTGACCGCGGTCCTGGGCCCCAACGGCGCCGGCAAGACCACCACGATGCTCACCTGTGAGGGTCTGCTGCGCCCGGACTCCGGACGGGTGCGGGTGCTGGGGCTGGATCCGCACACCGACGCGGCCGCGTTGCGCCCCCGGGTGGGCGTGATGATCCAGGACGGGGGTCTGCCGGTGATGGCCCACGCCCGAGCCCTGCTGGACCATGTGGCCCGGTTGTACGCCCACCCCCACGACACCGGCGAACTGGCCGACCTGCTCGGAATCGGGGAATTCGCCCGGACCGCGGTGCGGCGCCTGTCCGGGGGCCAGCGCCAGCGACTGGCGCTGGCGCTGGCGATCGTGGGCAGACCCGAACTGGTGTTCCTGGACGAGCCGACCGCCGGCTTGGACGCCCACGGCCGCGAGGTGGTCTGGGACCTGGTCCGGGGCCTGCGCGCAGCCGGCACCTCGGTGATCCTGAGCACCCACGTGATGGAGGAGGCCGAGTCCCTGGCCGATCAGGTGGTGATCATGGACCGCGGTGTCGTGGTCGCCGCCGGCAGTCCCGGCGAGCTGACCGGCGCGGGCGAGGACGTCAACCGCGTGCACATCACCGGCCCGATCGACGCCGAGGCGCTCGGGGCGCTGCGCAGTGTGGCCACCGAGCACGGGCTCGATGTGTCCGTGCCATCCGAGCGGGCCCTGCGCGAGGTGTTCCTGGACCTGACCGGGCCGGAGGAACGATGACCCACACGCTCGGTCTCGCCCCGCATCCCGGTGCCGCGTCGCGACCCCGGCGGGTGCTGGCCCAGGCTTCCTTCGAGGTGCGCACCACGCTGCGCCACGGTGAGCAGCTGCTCATCACCGCGATCCTGCCCGCCCTGTTCCTGGTCGTCCTGGCGCGCACCGAGGTCTTCACCCTGCCGGTATCCGGCGGGCAGGAACGGATCGACCTGGTCACACCCGGCGTGCTCGCGCTGGCGGTGCTCTCCAGTGCCTTCACCGGCCCGGCGATCGCCACCGGGTTCGACCGGCGGGCCGGCGCCCTGCGGCTGCTCGCCACCACTCCGCTAGGCCGCGGCGGGCTGCTGGCCGGGCGGATTCTCGGGGTGGGTTTCATCCAGGTGCTCCAGGTGACGCTACTTGCCTCGCTCGCTGTGACACTGGGTTGGCGCCCACCACTGGCCGGTGCCGCGCTCGGGGCGCTGCCCTTCGCCGCCGGGACGGCGGCCTTCACCGCGTTGGCGATGCTGGTGGCCGGCACGCTTCGGACCGAGGCGGTGCTGGCAGGGTCGAACCTGCTGTGGGTGCTGATGGCGATCGGCGGCGGCGTGCTGTTACCCACCGGATCGCGCTGGCTGCCCTCGGCCGCGCTGGGCGACGGCCTCCGCGCGGCGATGAACCTGGAGGTGGCCACGGTCGCTGTGTGCACCGCCATCCTGATCGGGTGGGCGGGTGTCCTCACCGCCGGGGCGCTGCGCTGGTTCCGCTGGCATTGAGGCGCCCGCACACCACGTATCCTGGGCGGGTGGACGTCGAACGTGTGCGCCGTTGGATCCCCGTCGTCGCCTGGGCCAATCTCGTGGTCCAGATCGGCATCATCATCACCGGGGGCGCGGTCCGCCTGACCGGTTCGGGGCTGGGCTGTTCCACCTGGCCCAACTGTGAGCCCGGGCAGTTCACCCCGCAACTGCGCGACGCCACCGACTTCCACGGAGCGATCGAGTTCGGCAACCGCGCCCTGGCCGCGGTGGTGTTCGTCGTCGCCCTGTCCCTGGTGGTGCTGCTGGTGGTGGCCGGGCGCAAGCAACCGCACCGGCGCCGCCGCGGGCTCGAGGCGCTCGCTGCCGGCATCGCCGCAGGTGTGCTCATCCAGGCGGTCGTGGGCGGGATGACGGTATGGTTCGAGCTGCATCCGGCCCTGGTCGGTTCGCACTTCCTGCTCTCTGGTGTGCTGGTGGCCGCCTCGACCTACCTGCTGGCGCGCCTGCGCGAGGGTGATGGCCCGCCCAGGCCGCTCGCGGCCGAGGGTCTGGGTCCGGTACGCACCCTGGTGGTGGTCCTGATGCTGGTGACCGTGGTGCTGGTGGTCCTGGGGGTGATCGTCACCGGCGCCGGCCCGCACTCCGGTGATCAGGACGTCGGCTACCGGTTCGCCGTGGACCCGGTCTCGGTGGCGCGGGTGCACGCCGGTGCGGCCTGGGCATTCACCGCCACGGTGATCACCCTGCTGGTGCTGCTGCACCGGGCCCGGGCGAACGTGGGGGCCGGTGCTGAACTCACCCGAGCGCGCCGCCGCACCTGGGTGCTGCTTGCGGTGACGCTGGCCCAGGGGGTGGTCGGCTACGTGCAGTACTTCACCGGGCTCCCGGAACTGCTGGTGGGGATCCACCTGTTCGCCGCCGCGGTGCTGATCGCCGCGGTCACCTTCACCGTCACCGGACTGCGGGTCCGCGAGCCGGTCCCGGCGACCGAGACGCTACAGGCCGCCTGAGCGCGGCACCCACGCGGCGTCGGCGGGGCGTAGACCGTCCCAGTCGCGGCCGGCCAGGACGTGGGCGGCCAGTGCGCCCGCGACGGTGCTGGGGTTGTGGATCCGGCCGGCCAGCACCGCATCGACCGCCTCCTCCAGGGCCACCCACCGGCTGATCATGCCGGCCTCCTCGGCCACCCGCTGGTGCCGGTCGCGCGTGGGCACCGGGTGCAGGTCCCGGGCCAGGAACACCCTGACCGCCTCGTCCGAGCCACCGGGGCTGGTGTAGAAGTCCACCAGGGTGTCCCAGCGAGCGGCGCGCAGATCCGCTTCCTCGGCCAGTTCCCGCGCCGCTGCGGCCACCAGATCCTCTCCCTGTTGATCCAGGAGGCCGGCGGGGACCTCCCACAGGTAGGAGCGCACGGGGTGGCGGTACTGGCGCAGCAGCAGCATCCGTCCGGCCTCATCCAGGGCCACGATCGCTACCGCCCCGGGATGACGCAGGTACTCGCGCACCACCTGCCCGCCGGGGCCCAGGTCCACGTCCTGGCTGACCAGATCCATCACGGCGCCACGGTGGATCTCCACCAGGTCGCCGGTCCGGAGCCGCGCCGGTTCGTCGGCGAATCCGGCCGCCGCGCTCACTCCCCGGCCGCCAGCGGCGCCGGCTCGACCTCGATCAGACGGGTCTGGCGCTGACGGTCCAGTGCTGCCCCGATCAGGCCCCGGAACAACGGGTGGGCCCGGGTGGGCCGGGACTTGAATTCCGGGTGGGCCTGGGTGGCCACGTAGTAGGGGTGCTGCTCGGTGTCGAGCTCCACGAACTCGACCAGTTCGGAGTCCGGGGACCGACCCGAGATCACCAGGCCGGCCTCGGCCAGGTCCCCGCGGTAGGCGTTGTTCACCTCGTACCGGTGCCGGTGGCGCTCGCTCACGTGCTCGGCGTCGTAGGTACGGGCCACCAGGGAGCCCGGCGTCAGTACCGCCGGGAAGGACCCCAGTCGCATCGTTCCGCCGAGTTGGCCCTCCCCGCCGACGTTCTGACGTTGCTCGGCCATCGTGGCCACCACCGGATGGTCCGTCTGGGGGTCGAACTCGCTGGAGGAGGCATCGTCGAGCCCGAGTGCGTTGCGCGCGTACTCGATCACCATCGCCTGCATTCCCAGGCAGATGCCCAGGGTGGGCACCTGCTGCTCCCGTGACCAGCGCAGCGCCCCGAGTTTGCCCTCGATGCCACGCACGCCGAAACCGCCGGGCACCAGCACGCCGTCGACCCCGGCCAGCGCCTGACGGGCAGCCCCGGGGGTGGCACAGGCATCGGAGGGGACCCACCGGATGTTCACCCGGGCGTTCTCGGCGAATCCTCCGGCGCGCAGCGCCTCGGTCACCGACAGGTAGGCATCGGGCAGGTCGATGTACTTGCCCACGAGTGCGATCTCGACCGCGTGGGCCGGGTGGTGAACCCGTTCCAGCAACGTGTGCCAGGTGTCCCACTGCACGTCCCGGAACGGGATCCCCAGACGCCGGATCACGTAGGCGTCCAGCCCCTCGGAGTGCAGCACCTTGGGGATGTCGTAGATGCTGGCAGCGTCGATACAGGTGATGACCGCCTCGCGATCGACGTCACACATCGCGGCCAGTTTGGCCTTGACCGACTCCGGGATGTCTCGGTCGGCCCGCGCCACGATCGCATCGGGCTGGATACCGATGCTGCGCAGCGCGGCCACCGAGTGCTGGGTGGGTTTGGTCTTCAGTTCCCCGCTGGGACCCAGATAGGGGATCAGCGAGACGTGCACGAAGAAACAGTTGTCCCGACCGATGTCCTGACGGACCTGCCGGGCCGCCTCCAGGAACGGCTGGGACTCGATATCGCCGACGGTCCCCCCGACCTCGGTGATGATCACATCGGGTGCCTCCCGGTCATCACCCGGAGTGGCCTGGGCACGCATCCGGCGCTTGATCTCATCGGTGATGTGGGGGATCACCTGCACGGTGTCGCCCAGGTACTCCCCGCGGCGCTCCTTGGCGATCACCTCCGAGTACACCTGGCCGGTGGTCACGTTCGCCTCGGCGCTCAGGTTCGCGTCCAGGAAACGCTCATAGTGCCCGATGTCCAGGTCGGTCTCGGCGCCGTCCTCGGTGACGAACACCTCACCGTGCTGGAAGGGGTTCATCGTGCCCGGATCCACGTTCAGGTACGGGTCCAGTTTCTGCATCGTCACCCGCATGCCGCGGGCGGTGAGCAACTGGCCCAGGCTGGCGGCCGTCAGGCCCTTGCCGAGGGATGACGCCACACCGCCGGTCACGAAGATGTGCCGGGGAACGGGGGGCAGGTTGCCGGGAAGCCGGTCCGAAGAGATCACCACGGACTCCCACTCTAACCGATCAGACCAGGGTTCGGTAGCAGCGTTGTATCTGGGCGAGCGTATCGGCGCGGCTGGGGAGCTCGCCCCGACGGCGACGCGCAGCCGCACCCAGTTCGGTAGCCAGAGCGGCATCGGTCAGGACCGCGCTGACGCGCTCGGCCATCGCGCCGGCGTCCCCGTAGGGCACCAGGAGCGCGGCATCCCCGGTCACCTCCCCGGTGCCACCCACATCGGTGGCCACGATCGGGCGGCCCGCGCGCAAGGCCTCCTGCAGGTTCAGCGGCTGCCCCTCCCAGGAACTGGTCGAGACCACCACGTCGGCAAGGGCGAGCAGTTCCGGGGCGTCGCTGCGGTGACCCAGGACGTGCACCGGCAATCCCGCCTCCCCCGCGCGCCGGCGCAGGTCCTCCAGCATCGGCCCGCCGCCGGCGACCAGCCAGTGCACCTGCGGCACCCGCTCGACCAGCAGCACCGCGGCCTCCATGAGCAGATCCAGACCCTTCTGCGGTGCGAGCCGCGCCAGGGTCAGCACCACCGGCGCGTCCTCGGGCAGGCCCAACTCCCGGCGCAGGGCCATCAGGGCCTCGGTGCCCGGTCCGGCATCGTCGTCCCCGGTGGGTCGCCCCGGGGGGAACGGGGCCGGCACCAGGGCCCGCTCGGCGTGGGCGGCACCCAGGTCCCGGGCGCGGTCCACCAGGTCCCCGCTGACGCCCAGGATCACCTGGGCGCGGCGTGTCACCAGCCGTTCCAGCACGGCGCCCACCGCGCGTACCCGCGCTGACCCGACGGGCTTGTTGTGCAACGTGACCACGAGCCCGGGGCCTCGCCGGCCGGTCAGCGCCAACGCGGCCAGGGCGCCGGCACGCAATCCGTGGGCGTGCAGCACGTCGGCACCACGGGAGAGTGCCCGGATCCGGCCGATCGCCCGGAGATCGGCGGGTCTGGGCCGCTCGGCGATGTCGACCACCCGCGTGGGCGCCTCGGTCGTGGCCACCACATCGGCCGGGCCGGCCAGCACCACCCGGTGGCCGGACTCACGGAGCCCGGCTGTGAGGTCCTGGGCGTGCCGGCCGGCACCCCCGGTGGTGGTGCCGGTCAGTTGCAGAACGTGTAGGTCAGCCACGAACCCTCCGGAAGACGTTGACGGTGCCGCGGTCGCCCGCGGCCACGGCCAGGCCGACCAGCCCCATCGAGACCACCGCCCCGAGCAGACCGGCCATGATCGCCGAGATCAGTGAGTGCCCCGCCAGGTCCAGTACGGCCACGGTGGCGAACCGCCCGATCAGCGCCCCCACCAGGGTCCCGGTGCCGGCCACCGCCACCGAGCGGCCGATCGCACCGAGTACGCGCCGGTGCACCACGTTCGCGAATGCCCCCAGCAGCGCGACCGCCGCGACCGTCATCCCCACGCTGTGGCCCAGCCCGAGCGCGGCCAGGGTGCCCGGCCCGTCTCCTCCCTCCGGTGCCCAGGCGAACACGCCGACGAGGCAGGCCAGCGAGACCACCGCCCACCCCAGTGAGGTGGCGGCCAGCGCGGCGCGGCTGCGGTCCATCGCGTACAACACCCGGGTGACGTGGAATGTCAGCGACAGGCCCACCACCCCCGGCGCCATCCAGGTCAGCGCCTGGCTCATCCCGGTGGTGTCGTTCCAGGTGGCGAAGACCTGCGCGATCGCCGGCGCTACCGCGATCAGGCCGGCCACCCCGGCGAAGGAGACCGCGAGCACGGCCCGGGTGGAGGTCTCGGCGACCCGGGCGAAGGGGGCCAGGTCGGAGTGGGCGGCTAGTTCGGCCAATCGCGGATAGACGGCGGTGGCCAGCGGCACCGCGAGCACCGCGTAGGGCAACCAGTACACCGCCTGGGACCACTGGAACAGGTTGATGGTGCCGTCCACGCCGCCGTTCAGCGCCAGCAGCATCACCACCACCACCGAGACCTGTTGGGCCAGCAGCGCACCGACGCCGGCCAGGGCGAGTGCGCGGGCCCGTGCGGCCACCCCGGGCGGGAACCGCAACCGCGGACGCAGCCGTACGCCGCAGCGCCAGACCGGGATCAGCAACGGCAGCGCCATCACGGCCACCCCTGCGGTCGTCCCCCAGGCCAGCACCGCCAGGGCGGTGTCGGACAGACGCCCGGGCTCATCCTGCAGCCCGTTCGCCAGGTAGCCGAAGGCGACGTAGGTCGCCATCACCATCAGCGTGGACAGGATCGGCGCCAGCGCGGGGGCCAGGAATCGCTTGTGCGCCTGGAGCACCCCGGTGAGTACCACCCCGATTCCGTAGAGCACCACCTGTGGGGAGAACACGATGAGGAAGTAGGTGACCAACTCCACCTGCGCGGCGCCATCGGCTCCCTGCGGGGTCGGCAGCAGGGTGGCGATCTGGCGGGCGAACAGTCCGAGCAGGAGCGCCACCGGGGTCAGCACCATCACTGCCCAGGTGAGCAGGGCGGAGGCGATCTGGTTCACCTCACCGCGCAGCCGGCGGGCGATGGGCCCGGCCAGCACCGGGATGACCGCTCCGGCCAGAGCCCCTCCGGCGACCACCTCGTAGAGCACGTTCGGCACCAGGTTCGCCGCCCCGTAGGCGGTGCCGGTGGCACTGGCCTGCACGGTGGCCGACTGCACCAGCCATCGGCCGAACCCCAGCACCCGGGAGACCACGGTCAGGGCAGCGATCAGCGTCGCCGCCCCCGCGATCCCACCGATCAGGTAGCGCAGCCTCACCCGGACCGACCCCAGGTGTCCAGTGCGCGCAGCGCCGGCACAGACTCGATCACCCGGGAGAAACTGACCTTCTCACTCAGCAGGGTCAGGCCCACCACCCCGGCCAGCACGCCGGTGCGCAGCCCGGCGCTGGGGTGCAGGGCCAGGGCCGTGCCGACCAGGGCTCCCAGGGCGTTCGCCCCGGCATCCCCCAGCATCGTCTCCTCGGTCAGGTCGGTGTGCCACGAGGCGGCCGTCACCGCCAGCGCACCGGTGGCCAGCGGGGCGCCCGGGCTACGGCCCAGCGCCGGTCCGAGGCTGAGCGCACCGGCAACCTTGAGCGCCCGGCCCGGCCGCAGATCGAACAGGTTGAGCAGATTCGCGGTGCCGGCGATCAGCGCTGCCGAGGTCAGCACGTCCCCGCCCCGGGCCAACCGCCCGGGGGCTGGCCCGGAGCCACGCCGCCCGGCTGCGGTGCCGATCATGGCACCGATCAGCGCGGCGCCGGAGATCCCCAGGAGTTTGGCCCCCCCGGTGGTCAACCGGCCCTGCGCAAGCGCTCGTACGTGGCCGCGCAGTCCCTTGTCCACGCTGTCGGTGTCCCGGTCATCGAGCGCGCCGAGCACACCGGCGGTGCCGGCGGTCACGACCGCGGCCGCGCCCGCGCGACCGCCGGCCCCGGCAGCGCTCGCGACCGCCCCGGCCGCCGTGGACAGCCCACCGGTGAGGCTGACCTGGTTTCCGCGGAAGTTCGATCGGGTCCAGCGCGGCGTACCCGCAGGCAGGGTCGAGCGCAGGATCTCGCTGAGGCTGGCCGTCAGGCCGGCACCGAGTGCGGACGCGGCCAGCCTGCTCATCCCTCGTTCACCCCGTCGGCGCCGGTGTCCTCCTGCCCGGCACCATCGTCCTGCTCGTCGGTGTCATCGGTGCCCGCTGCGCCGTCACCGGCCTCGCCGTCCTCCGCATCCTCGGTGTCCGCATCGGTCTCCGGGGCATCGGGTGAGCCCGGTGCGAAGTCCTCGGGGTCGGGCGGGGGGAGCATGGTGGTGCTCGGGAATCCCTCCTCGGCACTGTCGGTGGTGCCGTAGGCCCCGCCGGACCCGGCGACATCAGCGGCCAGGGCCAGCGGGACGGTCACCTGACCGGTGATCAGATCCACCCCGTCCACGGTGCTCATCGCCTCGCTGAGCGCCTCCTGCTCGCGCACCGCGAGCACCAGGTTGCCCTCCTCGCGTGCGGCACCGGCGAGTACGTTGCCCTCCCCGGTCCGGGCCAGCCCGGTGAGGGTGGAGATCAGCACCACGTTGGTCTGGCCGGCCAGTTCGACGTCCTCGACCTCCTCGGTGCCGTCGATCACCACGGTGGCGTAGGCCGGGGCGCTGGGGGCTTCGATCTCCTCGATCAGGTCGGAGGAGATCAACAGGTCATACATCGCCTCGGCCTGCTCGGAGGCCTGGCCGGTGTTCTCCGGGTCCCGCAGCGTCAGGGCCTGCCCCAGGGCGGTCCCGAGGATCTGATCGGCGCCGGTGTCGTCGTCCGGCTGGGGGTTGAGGTAGGCGGCGATGTTGCCCGCGATCCCGGACCGGAAGGCGCGCTGACCGGGGTCGGTCCAGCCCTCGGCCAGCACGGTGCGCGAGGTCACCTCGGCACCGGCCTGGTCCAGACGGGCCAGCACGGCATCGACCGCGTCACCCCCGGCGCCGGGAAGTTCCACGACGGCGACGGTGCGGCCCTCGAGCGCCCCGCTGAGCAGCACCGGGCTGGCGGCCGCCACGAACTGCGCGGTTTCGGCGCCGTCGGCCTCGGCCTCGTCCAGAGCCTGGCGCAGGTCCTCCCGCTCCACCCGGAGCTGGTCCACCTGCCCGGACAGTTCCTCGGCCAGGTAGTCCCGCAACGGACCCGCGCCGATCACGATGCCCACGGCCAGTGCCATGAACACCGCGATCAGGGAGACGATGTGGTAGCGGAAATCGATCACGTGCAGTCCTTCTCTCGCATGGCCGGCGTCAGAACATCGCCGCGAACAGGCCGCGGAACCACGAGAGGATGTCATCGAGGCGGGTGAGCAGGATCCCGAAAATGGTCTGGCCGGCGGGGGTGACGGCCAGCGCGGTGATCAGCGCGGCCAGGCCGGCCAGGATGAGGCCGGTGAGTTGCCAGTTGGAGATGCGGTGCTGGTACAGGCGCGAGACGCCCTTGGCGTCGATGAGCTTGCCGCCCACGCGCAGGCGGGTCAGGAAGGTGGAGGCCATTCCGGCCCGGCCCTTGTCGAGGAACTCCACCAGGGTGCCGTGGGTGCCCACGGCCACGATGAGTTCGGCCCCCTTGTCATCGGCGAGGAGCATCGCCACGTCCTCGCTGGTGCCGGTGGCGGGGAACACCACCGGTTCCAAGCCGAGTTTCTCCACGCGCTCCCGGCCCGGGGCCCGGCCGTCCCGGTAGGCGTGCACCACGATCTCTGCGCCGCTGAGCAGGGTCCTGTCCGACACCGAGTCCATGTCCCCGACGATCATGTCGGGTTTGAGGCCGGATTCCAGGATCGCGTCGGCTCCGCCGTCCACCCCGATCAGCACCGGCCGGTACTCGCGGATATAGGACCTCAGCATGCTCAGGTCCTCGCGGTAGTGGTAGCCGCGTACCACGATCAGGACGTGCCGGCCCTCCAGATCGGTGCGGACCTCGGGAACTCCGACCCCGTCCAGGAGCAGTTCGCGCTCGGCCCGCATGTAGTCCATGGTGTTGGCCGCGAAGGCCTCCAATTGGACCGAGAGTCCGGCCCGGGCCTCCTCCATCGCCTCCTCGACCGTCGCGGGGGTCTGCTCGGTGCCCTCGGCCACCACCGAGCCCTCGGCGTCGAGGACGGTGTCGGCCTCCAGGCGTACTTTGCTGCCCTCCGAGAGGGTCATCACGTCCGAGCCCAAGTCGTCCAGCAGCGGGATGCCGGCCTCGATCAGGATCTGCGGGCCCAGGTTGGGGTAACGCCCGGAGATGGAGACCGCGGCGTTGAGTACCGCGGCCGGCCGGCAGGCGACGAGCGCCTCGGCCGAGACCCGGTCGATGTCGATGTGGTCGATGACGGCGACCTCACCGGGTTTGAGGCGCTTGGTCAGGGACTTGGTCCGGCTGTCCACGCGCACGCTGAGCAGATCACCCGTCGTGGGCGTGTCGTCGGTGCCGGCGCGTTTGGACAGGGTTCTCATCCGATCTATGGTCGCACGTGCGTGCGGGCCAGCAGGTCAGCGGCATGCTGACGGGCGGCCTGCGAATCTTCCTCGCCGGAGAGCATACGGGCCAGTTCGGCTTCGCGACGCTCACCGTACACGTGCTCGATATCACTGTTGGTCACGCTCTGGGCGTCCGTGCGCTTGGTGACCACCACGTGTTTCTCCGCGAACGCGGCTACCTGCGCCAGGTGCGTGATCACGATCACCTGGGTATGCCGCGCGAGCTCGGCCAGCCGGCGGCCCACCTCCATCGCGGCGCGGCCGCCCACTCCGGCATCGACCTCGTCGAAGACGAACGTGGGCAGCGGCTCGGCATCGGTGGCCCTCGATCGGGCCAGGGCCACCTCGATGGCCAGCATCACCCGGGACAGTTCCCCGCCGGAGGCTCCCTTGCCCAGGGGCCGGGCCGGTGCCCCGGGATGCGGGGTGAGCAGGAACCGGACATCCTCGGCGCCGTGCTCGCCCGGCTCGGTCCGCGGCTGCAGTTCCACCTGCAGTGAGGCCCCGGTCATGGCCAGGCTCGCCAGTTCGGACTGCACTGCCGCGCACATGGTCTCGGCGGCCCGCTGGCGGCCCCGGGTGATGGTGGTGGCCAGCGTCTCGGCGGCCTCGGTCCGCTCGGCCAGATGGGCGACCAGCCCTTCACGCCCCGCCCCCGGTGCGGTGAGATCGGCGATGCGTTCTTCGGCCCGCTCGAGGAAGGCGAGCAGCCGGTCGGCGGCGTCGGCGTCGGCGTCGGCCTCCTGTGCCGGTGCGTAGGTGCGGGCGGCCTGGGCGATCGAGGCGCGGCGCTGGTGCACCAGGTCCAACCGGGCCGGGTCGGCCTCGAGCCGGGCCAGGTACCCGGCGGCTTCGCCCGCCAGGTCCGAGAGCACGTACGTGGCCTGGTCCAGCTGGGTGGCCCAGTCGGCGATATCGGAATCGAAACCCGTGGCCGCCTCCACCTGCCGGTGGGCCTGTTCCAGCAGGGCCAGCACGTGCACGCCCTCAGCGTCCGGGCCACCGGAGAGTGCCGCCGAGAGGCTCGTCGCGGCCAGGCGCAGGTCCTCCACGTTGCCCAGCCGTTCCGACTCTGCCCGCAGCCGGGCGTCCTCACCGGGTTGGAGGTCCAGTTCCTGCACCTGCGCCACAGCGCTGCGCAGATGGTCCAACTCGGCTTCCCGCTGCCCCTCGTCGGCGTCCCAGTCCGCCAGTGCCTGCTCGGCCGCCAACCGCTCCCGGTGGGCGCGGGCGAAGGACCTGAGGGTGTCGGCGTGGCCGGCGAAGTCGTCCAGCGCGGCCCGTTGGTGAGCCGTGGAGCGCAGCCGGTGCTGGTCGCTCTGGCCGTGCACGGTGACCAGGGACTCCCCCACCTCGGTGAGCAGTCCGGCCGGCACCGAGCGACCACCCAGGTGGGCCCTGGAGCGGCCGGTGGCCGAGACGCTGCGCGATACCAGGAGGGCGCCGGCGTCCAGGAGTGCGCCGGCGTCGGTGGCCACCCGTTGCGCCGGGTGCCCCGGTGGTGGGACCAGCCGGCCCTCGGCCGTGGCCTGCTCCGCTCCGGGGCGGACCGCGGCGGAGTCGGCCTTGCGGCCCAGGATGAGTGCGAGCCCGCTGAGCACCATCGTCTTGCCTGCTCCGGTCTCTCCGGTGATCACCGTCAGGCCCGGTGCAGGTTCGATCCGTGCGGCAGAGATCACACCCAGGTCGGTGATGGACAGTTCCTCGATCAATTCTGCTGCCCCGTCCCGCGCCAGCCCTGGACGGGCAGGTTGAACTTGTGCACCAGCCGTGCGGTGAAGGGTGCGGTGTTGAACCGGGCCAGGCGGACCGGCCGCTGGCCGCGCA
Organism: Pseudactinotalea sp. Z1739; assembly: GCF_049725055.1. The sequence continues at coordinate 59,392 of NZ_JBMPQA010000007.1, forward strand.
GCACGTCGATGTGGGCCCCTGGCGGCGCGCTCAGCCGCCGCCGGCCATCGCACCACAGCACAGCCTGGGTCAGGCTGCGGGAGAGGACCTCCACCGACATCCTGGAGTTCGGCCCCACCACCAGCGGCCGGGCGAACAGCGCGTGCGCGCTCACCGGCACCATCAGCATGGCCTCCACATCGGGCCAGACGACCGGACCACCGGCGGAGAAGGCGTAGGCGGTGGAGCCGGTGGGGGTGGCCAGCACGACCCCGTCGCAGCCGAAGGTGGACAGCGCCCGCCCGTCGATGCCCAGCGCCACCTCGATCATCCGCTCGCGCTGATCCTTCTCCACCGAGACCTCGTTGACCGCCCATCCCGAGCGGGTGGAGCCGTCCGGATACTGCACGGTGACGTCCAGGGTCATGCGCTCCTCGACGGTGTAGTCCTGCTCGGCGGCACGGCGGACCAGGTCGGTGAGCTGTTCCGCCTCGTACTCGGCCAGGAAACCCACGTGACCCAGGTTGATACCCACCAGCGGGGTGGGCCGGGACCGGGTGAGTTCGACGGTGCGCAGGATGGTGCCGTCCCCGCCGAGCACGATCGCGAGTTCCAGGTCGCCGTCGTCGGCCTGCCAGACCGCCTGGATGCCGTAGCGGCCCAGCTCCTCGGCAACCAGCGCCGCGGCACGCTTGGCCGCGGCACGGTGCGGGTGGGCCTGCACCAGAAAACGTCGTGTCATGGGACCGCCCCAGCCGGCCCGGTCCGGATCGCGGTGTCGATCGCTTCGGCGAGTTCCTCCCCCGCCAGCGCCTCGGCACCCCTCGCGGCGCCGTGACGCAGGTGCAGGAAGTACTCCACATTGCCACTGGGCCCGGGTAACGGGCTGGGCACCACGGCCAGCGCACCCGCACCGAGCCCGGTCGCGCACCGGGCCACCTCGGCCACGGCCCAGGCGCGCAGACTCTCCTCCCGCACCACCCCGCCCGAACCCAGGCGCTCCCGGCCCACCTCGAACTGGGGTTTGACCATGAGCAGCAGGTCCGCCCGGTCGGCACTGAGCGCGAGCAGCGCGGGCAGCACCAGCGTCAGGGAGATGAAGGACAGGTCGGCGGTGATGAGCTCCGGAGGCGGCTGCACCTGATCCGGCATGAGGGTGCGCACATTGGTCCGGTCCAGCACCGTGACCCGTTCATCGGTGCGCAGTTTCCAGTCCAGCTGGCCATAACCCACGTCGAGGGCGACCACGTGCGCGGCGCCGCGCCGGAGCAGTACGTCGGTGAATCCGCCCGTGGAGGCTCCGGCGTCCAGCACTCGGCGGCCCCGCACCCGCGGTGCCCGCTCGCCGAGCGCATCCAGGGCGCCGGCCAGTTTGTGTCCGCCTCGGGAGACGTACTCCGGGGCGGCGTCCTGGTCGGCCGGAAGCAGGCGGACAGGCTGGGCGGGCAGCAGTTGTGTGGCGGCTTTGGTGGCGCGTTGCCCGTCCAGCAGCACCCGGCCGGCGCCGATCAACTCGGCCGCGTGCTGGCGCGACCGGGCCAGACCCCGGCGCACCAGTTCGGCATCCAGGCGCACGCGTCGCGACACGTCAGTTCTCTGCTTCGGCCAACCGGTCCTGCAGGGTCCGGTACAGCGCCTCGAAGGCGGGAACGTGCGCAGGCAGGTCCGTTTCGGGAAGGTCTGCCACGGCACGCAGCGCTGCCGCGATCTCCGGGTGTTCGGTTGCACTGCTCACCTCCTGCCTCCTTTCGGTGCCCACGCTACCGTGATCGGTGCTCAGGCCTGGTCGACCATGCGCACGTGTGGGAAATCGGCGGGCAGGACCGAGTCCACTCCCGCCACGTCGCTGGCCTCCCAGGCAGCGGCTGCTGCGGCCCGTACCTCATCCACGTCCAGTTCGTTCGTGTGCTGCCCGAGCGTGACGTCGCCGCCGTCCCGGCGGAGCACCACCGCCTCACCCTCGATCCGCGCCGCCGCGCCGGCGCAGGTCCACCACCCTTCTGCGCGAGTGGGTTCGGGGTGCGGCTGGGAGAGCGCACGCAGGTCGAGGCCGAGGAAGGCAGGACGACGAGCGCCGACGGCGCGGAGCACCTGGGTGGGTCCGTCCACACCGGTACACACGTGCAGCCCAGGGATCTGCGCGGCACGGGCTCCGGCCAGGTCGGTATCGAGACGGTCCCCCACCACCAGTGGTCGCTGCGCACCGCCCGCCCTGGCGGCTTGGTGGAAGATCTCGGGTCCGGGTTTGCCGGTGCTTCGCGGTTGTACGCCGGTGGCGGCCACCACCGCTGCCACCAGGGCTCCGTTCCCGGGGGCGAACCCGCGTTCGGTGGGGAGTGAGGCATCCAGGTTGGATGCCACGTGCTGGGCGCCTGCTGCAATGGCGTAGGCGGCCTCGGCGAGGTCGTGCCATCCGATCTCGGGGGTGAACCCCTGGACGACGACCGTCGGGGACTGCGTGGCGGATTCCACCAGGTGCAGCCCCTCGTCCGCGATGGCTTGACGCAGGCCCGCACCACCGATCGCAAGGACACGGGTGTGCTCATCTGCCTCGGCACTGATCAGCGCGGCGGCCGCCATCGCGGCTGTGGTCACTTCCTCGGGGCCCGTCGGTATACCGAGGTCGGTGAGATGGTCGGCCACAGTCTGCGGGGTGCGGGCGGCGTTGTTCGTGACGAACACCGTGCGCATGCCTCCGGCGCGCGCCACCCGAATCGCCGCCGGGGCATGCTCTACCGCAGCGGCGCCGACATAGACCACGCCGTCCAGGTCCAGCAGGGCACAGTCGAAGGTGTCCTGTAACGGCGCGGTGCTCCCGATCAGGCCGGTCACCGCGGGTGGTCCTGGCCGCGGTGCTCAACCCCCGGTAGTTCCAGGAAGACCACGTCATCATCCTCAGGTTCAGGCAGTTCCGCCTGCAGAGCCGCCGCCTCGGCCTCGCGCCCCAGAGCCTGGAGGACGTTGATACGTTGCTCGCTCACCCGGATCTGCTCCCCCGGCCCGCCCACACCTGCGACGCTGTCCAACGTCAGCAGCGCGGCTTCGGGCTCGCCCAGGTCCATCCGTGCACCGGAGGCCACGATCGCCAGTTCTACTCTGTCCACCGCGCTCATGCCCGGCGGCGCCTCGGCGGCCAGGGTCAGCGCCCGCTCCGGCCGGCCCAGCCCCCGCTCACAGTCGGCCTCGATGGCCCGGTGAGCGTCCACCCCGCTGAGCCTGCGGACAGTACGCAGCTCGCGCAACGCCTCCGCATAGTTCCCCAGCGCATAGGCGGTCAGCGCCACGGCCTCCCGCACCACGTCCACTCGCCCGGCACGGCGCAGGGCAGCCTGGGCGTGAGCGTAAGCCTGTTGCGGATCGGTATCGAGCAGCGCACCGGCCATCACCAGATGCTTGGCCACGCCCTCGGCGTTGTCCTTGGACAGCGTGCGCAACCTGGCCCGGGCAGCCCGGTCCAGATCCGTGGCCTCGACGTCGGGATCGATCGGAGGATCGGGTACCCGCTCGGCGCGCTCGGCTTCGCGGGGGCGGCGCGACCGTTCGGATCCGCCCGGGCGTCCTGGACGGGCTGACCCGCCACGAGACGTCCTTGACCCGCTGTCCCCGCGGAAGCCCCCGGGCCGGCTGCGCGAGCCGCCACCTGTTTGACCTGATCGCACTGTCGCCTCACTGAACCTTCGATTGAACCGGCTACACCCTATCGAGTTGATCGACCTCCAGAAACGACTGAGGGCCACCCAGAAAAATCTGGGTGGCCCTCAGCGAAAAGTTGTCCGGCGGCGACCTACTCTCCCACGCAGTCTCCCACGCAGTACCATCGGCGCAGAGGGGCTTAGCTTCCGGGTTCGGAATGGATCCGGGCGTTTCCCCCTCGCTATGACCGCCGTAACTCTGTGGAGATGTCATCGGTTTCCCGACCGTATCTCGGGAACCGCACAGTGGACGCGTAGCATCATTCAATTCTGAATGAGTAATCAAGTTATCGGCATATTAGTACCGGTCAGCTTCATGAGTCGTTAGTCCTCACTTCCACATCCGGCCTATCAACCCAGTAGTCTAGCTGGGAGCCTCTCGGGGCAAGCCCCATGGAAATCTCATCTTGAAGCAGGCTTCCCGCTTAGATGCTTTCAGCGGTTATCCCTTCCCAACGTAGCTAACCAGCCGTGCTCTTGGCAGAACAACTGGCACACCAGAGGTTAGTCCGTCCCGGTCCTCTCGTACTAGGGACAGCCCTTCTCAAATTTCCTGCGCGCGCAGCGGATAGGGACCGAACTGTCTCACGACGTTCTAAACCCAGCTCGCGTACCGCTTTAATGGGCGAACAGCCCAACCCTTGGGAACGACTACGACCCCAGGATGCGACGAGCCGACATCGAGGTGCCAAACCATGCCGTCGATATGGACTCTTGGGCAAGATCAGCCTGTTATCCCCGGGGTACCTTTTATCCGTTGAGCGACGGCGCTTCCACGAGCCACCGTCGGGTCACTAGTTCCGACTTTCGTCCCTGCTTGACTTGTCAGTCTCACAGTCAAGCTCCCTTGTGTACTTACACTCGACGTCTGATTACCAACCAGACTGAGGGAACCTTTGAGCGCCTCCGTTACATTTTAGGAGGCAACCGCCCCAGTTAAACTACCCATCAGGCACTGTCCCTGGTCCGGATTACGGACCGAGGTTAGATATTCAGAACGACCAGAGTGGTATTTCAACGATGACTCCACAACCACTGGCGTGGCTGCTTCAAAGTCTCCCACCTATCCTACACAAGCCGTACCGAATACCAATACCAAACTATAGTAAAGGTCCCGGGGTCTTTCCGTCCTGCTGCGCGTAACGAGCATCTTTACTCGTAGTGCAATTTCGCCGAGTTCGCGGTTGAGACAGCGGAGAAGTCGTTACGCCATTCGTGCAGGTCGGAACTTACCCGACAAGGAATTTCGCTACCTTAGGATGGTTATAGTTACCACCGCCGTTTACTGGGGCTTAAATTCTGAGCTTCGCTCCGAAGAGCTGACCCGTCCTCTTAACCTTCCAGCACTGGGCAGGCGTCAGTCCGTATACATCGTCTTGCGACTTCGCACGGACCTGTGTTTTTAATAAACAGTCGCTTCTCCCTGGTCTCTGCGGCCCTCAAACGCTCCCACCGCTAGGGTGTTCACGCCTCAGGCCCCCCTTCTCCCGAAGTTACGGGGGCATTTTGCCGAGTTCCTTAACCACGATTCTCTCGATCGCCTTAGTATTCTCTACCTGACCACCTGAGTCGGTTTGGGGTACGGGCGGCTAGAACCTCGCGCCGAGGTTTTTCTAGGCAGTATAGGATCGCCAATTTCCAGCATTCGCTGTCACCTTAAGTTCTCAGGCATATGAGGTACGGATTTGCCTATACCTCGCCCTACAACCTTGGACGTGCCAAGCCATAAGACACGCTCGGTTACCTTTCTGCGTCACCCCTGTTAATACGCTTACCTACTACCGGTTCGGGTCGCGCGCTCCACACAGAACAACTCCGAAGAGTCGAACCGTGCTTCGGGCGCTTAGCATCACCGGATTCGGTATGGGCGGTTCTTCGCCGGTACGGGAATATCAACCCGTTGTCCATCGACTACGCCTGTCGGCCTCGCCTTAGGTCCCGACTTACCCAGGGCGGATTAACCTGGCCCTGGAACCCTTGGTCATTCGGCGGACGGGTTTCTCACCCGTCATTCGCTACTCATGCCTGCATTCTCACTCGTATGGCATCCACGGCTGGATCACTCCGCCGCTTCTCTCGCCATACGACGCTCCCCTACCCATCTACACGCCTGGATCCGATGGTCAAGCCATCGGACCAAGCACAAATGTAAATGCCACAACTTCGGCGGTATGCTTGAGCCCCGCTAAATTGTCGGCGCGGAATCACTTGACCAGTGAGCTATTACGCACTCTTTCAAGGGTGGCTGCTTCTAAGCCAACCTCCTGGTTGTCTGTGCAACTCCACATCCTTTCCCACTTAGCATACGCTTAGGGGCCTTAGTTGGTGGTCTGGGCTGTTTCCCTCTCGACCATGAAGCTTATCCCCCACAGTCTCACTGCCACGCTCTCACTTACCGGCATTCGGAGTTTGGTTGACGTCAGTAACCTTGTAGGGCCCATCTGCCATCCAGTAGCTCTACCTCCGGTAAGAAACACGTGACGCTGCACCTAAATGCATTTCGGGGAGAACCAGCTATTACGAAGTTTGATTGGCCTTTCACCCCTATCCACAACTCATCCGCCCAGTTTTCAACCTAGGTCGGTTCGGTCCTCCACGCGGTCTTACCCGCGCTTCAACCTGGCCATGGATAGATCACTTCGCTTCGGGTCTAGGGCACGCGACTCAGTCGCCCATTTCGGACTCGCTTTCGCTACGGCTTCCCCACACGGGTTAACCTCGCCACGTACCGCTAACTCGCAGGCTCATTCTTCAAAAGGCACGCCGTCACCCCTGCTATGGAGGCTCCGACGGGTTGTAAGCAATCGGTTTCAGGTACTATTTCACTCCCCTCCCGGGGTACTTTTCACCTTTCCCTCACGGTACTTGTCCGCTATCGGTCATCAGGTAGTATTTAGGCTTACAGAGTGGTCTCTGCGGATTCGCACGGGATTTCTCGGGCCCCGTACTACTTGGGATACTCGTCGAGAGATCGCACTATTTCGTCTACGGGAGTGGCACCCTCTGTGCTCGACCATTCAATGTCGTTCGACTATAGCGCGATTTTGTAACTCTCTGTCTGCACGGCAGTACAGACTGACAAGTCCCGCAACCCCGTAAGTGCAACGCCTGCCGGCTATCACACACCTACGGTTTGGCCTGTTCCAATTTCGCTCGCCACTACTCTCGGAATATCTTTTCCTGTGGGTACTGAGATGTTTCACTTCCCCACGTTCCCTCCGCATGCCCTATGTGTTCAGGCATGGGTAACTGGACATGACTCCAGCTGGGTTTCCCCATTCGGAAATCCTCGGATCACGGTTCGTTTGCCAACTCCCCGAGGCTTATCGCAGGCTACTACGTCCTTCTTCGGCTCCTGATGCCAAGGCATCCACCGATTGCTCTTAAAAACTTGACCACAAAAATCAAAGATGCTCGCGTCCACTGTGCAGTTCTCAAGCTACGGGCGGTTCCCACCGGGCTCCTCCGCTTGCCGGCTTTGTGGCCGGTAGTTCGAAGGTCCGCCGGGACCGACGTGCTCCCTGTACGAGCACGGCATTGCTGCCGGTCTCGTACCGGGGTCCGAAGGATGGGTTCTTCACCCGCTCCCTCAGGACCCAACAGTGTGCCATGCGTCCCGAACTCGAGCACCGCGCGTTCCTGACCAACGAAGTGGCCGTACTGACTCGAGCACTCTCACTCGTTCCTCAATCAATGTTCCACCCGTGAGCACCACCTCAGATCGTACGTCTGAGTAGTGGGCCTGGACGCATTCGTACAAATGCACGCTATACGCCAGATGCTCCTTAGAAAGGAGGTGATCCAGCCGCACCTTCCGGTACGGCTACCTTGTTACGACTTCGTCCCAATCGCCAGTCCCACCTTCGACGGCTCCCTCCCAAAAGGTTGGGCCACCGGCTTCGGGTGTTACCGACTTTCGTGACGTGACGGGCGGTGTGTACAAGGCCCGAGAACGTATTCACCGCAGCGTTGCTGATCTGCGATTACTAGCGACTCCGACTTCATGGGGTCGAGTTGCAGACCCCAATCCGAACTGAGACCGGCTTTTTGGGATTCGCTCCACCTTACGGTTTCGCAGCCCATTGTACCGGCCATTGTAGCATGCGTGAAGCCCAAGACATAAGGGGCATGATGATTTGACCTCATCCCCACCTTCCTCCGAGTTGACCCCGGCAGTCTCCTATGAGTCCCCACCTTTACGTGCTGGCAACATAGGACGAGGGTTGCGCTCGTTGCGGGACTTAACCCAACATCTCACGACACGAGCTGACGACAACCATGCACCACCTGTATACGAGTGTCCAAAGAGACGACTATCTCTAGCCGCTTCTCGTATATGTCAAGCCTTGGTAAGGTTCTTCGCGTTGCATCGAATTAATCCGCATGCTCCGCCGCTTGTGCGGGCCCCCGTCAATTCCTTTGAGTTTTAGCCTTGCGGCCGTACTCCCCAGGCGGGGCACTTAATGCGTTAGCTGCGGCGCGGAACTCGTGGAATGAGCCCCACACCTAGTGCCCAACGTTTACGGCATGGACTACCAGGGTATCTAATCCTGTTCGCTCCCCATGCTTTCGCTCCTCAGCGTCAGTAGTGGCCCAGAGACCTGCCTTCGCCATCGGTGTTCCTCCTGATATCTGCGCATTCCACCGCTACACCAGGAATTCCAGCCTCCCCTACCACACTCTAGTCTGCCCGTACCCACTGCAGGCGCGAGGTTGAGCCTCGCGTTTTCACAGCAGACGTGACAAACCGCCTACGAGCTCTTTACGCCCAATAATTCCGGACAACGCTTGCACCCTACGTATTACCGCGGCTGCTGGCACGTAGTTAGCCGGTGCTTCTTCTGCAGGTACCGTCACTTTCGCTTCTTCCCTACTGAAAGAGGTTTACAACCCGAAGGCCGTCATCCCTCACGCGGCGTCGCTGCATCAGGCTTTCGCCCATTGTGCAATATTCCCTACTGCTGCCTCCCGTAGGAGTCTGGGCCGTATCTCAGTCCCAGTGTGGCCGGTCACCCTCTCAGGCCGGCTACCCGTCGTCGTCTTGGTGAGCTGTTACCTCACCAACTAACTGATAGGCCGTGAGTCCATCCCAAACCGATAAATCTTTCCAGACGCTACAGATGCCTGTGCGTCTCGTATCCGGTATTAGCTCCGGTTTCCCGGGGTTATCCCAGAGTCTGGGGCAGGTTACTCACGTGTTACTCACCCGTTCGCCACTGATCCACCAGAGCAAGCTCTGGCTTCACCGTTCGACTTGCATGTATGAAGCACGCCGCCAGCGTTCGTCCTGAGCCAGGATCAAACTCTCCGTAGATGCTTAATGGCAACTGCGACCTGAGCCGCACTTGCCGACATTACGAAGTGGCTCCGTTAAGAGCCGCTTAATGATTCTGGCTGGATCGAATCCCATACGGGGTATGAGTTCGATCTAACCAAACAAATGTTGGCATTGATTGATATGACACACTGTTGAGTTCTCAAGGAGCGGATGCGCACCGTTATGATCCCTCTCGGGCTCACCTCGGGGCAACCTCTTAAGCCTACATCACCTGGGCGATGCTTGTCCAACCGGAGTTCGGTGGATCCTGCTGGATCCGCCGCCCTCGTCATGGGGCTTGTGTTTCCCTGCGCCGGGCCGTTCGCCGATCGGCTTCCGTCCCTCTCGCTGCGGGGCAACGAGAAGTAACATTACGAGCCCCCGGGGCGGGTGTCAAATCTCTGCCGGGGCGCTCCGATCCGACCGGTTTCGGGCCTCGCGCCCGCCCTGACCTGCACAAACGCTCCGATCGCCGCAGCCCGGGCGGGCAGTTGAGGCCCCTGCTCGACGGAAGTATGACGCAGGTCACCCCAGGTTGGCGCCGGGGGCGTCAACCGGCGCGGATGGCCCCGAGATTGCGCCGTCCACGACGCAGGAGGGCCACGTTGCCGGCAAGCAGGTCGTTCTCGGTCAGGACCCGGTCCGGGTCGGTGACCTTGTCGTTGTTCAGGTACGCCCCGCCGTCGGCCACTGTGCGGCGGGCGGCGTTGCGACCGGTGCTCAATCCGGCGGCCACCAGGGCGTCCAGGATCGTTGCCTCGCCCAGGTCGAGGGCACCGCTGGGGATCTCCGCGACGGCGTCGGCCAATGTGGCTGCGTCCAGGTCGCGCAGGTCCGCGCGTCCGAAGAGTGCCTTGCTCGCAGTCATCACCGCCTCGGTGGCGGCGCGCCCGTGCAGCAGCGTGGTCACGTCCTGCGCCAGCACCTGCTGGGCCGCCCTCGCGTAGGGGCGCTCCTGTACGTCCGTGGCCAGGGATTCGATCTCCGCGCGGGTGCGGAAGGTGAAGACCTTCAGGTAGCGCACCACGTCGGCATCGGCGGTGTTCAACCAGAACTGGTAGAAGGCGTACGGGCTGGTGAGTTCGGGATCGAGCCAGATCGCCCCACCCTCGGACTTGCCCATCTTGGAGCCGTCGGACTTGGTGATCAGCGGCGTGGTCAGCGCGTGGGTTGCGACCCCCTCGGCCTTGCGGATCAGTTCCACCCCGGACAACAGGTTGCCCCATTGGTCGTTGCCGCCCACCTGCAGGGTGCAGTTGTGGCGGCGGAGCAGTTCCAGGAAGTCCATCCCCTGCAGGATCTGGTAGCTGAACTCGGTGAAACTGATGCCCTCGTCGGAGCGAAGCCGGCGGGCCACGATGTCCTTGGCCAGCATGGTGCCCAGGCGGTAGTGCTTGCCCACGTCCCGGAGGAAGTCGATCGCGCTCAGGTCCTTGGTCCAGTCCAGGTTGTTGACCATCTGCGCCGCCGCCGGGCCGGAGAACTCCAGGAAGGGTTCGATCTGGCCACGGATGCGCTGCACCCACTCGGTGACCACCTCGGTGGAGTTCAGGGCGCGTTCGCCGACGTCGCGGGGGTCCCCGATCATGCCGGTCGCGCCACCGACCAGTGCGAGCGGACGGTGCCCGGCGTCCTGCAGGCGCCGCATCGTCAGGATGAGCACCAGGTGCCCCACGTGCAGGCTGGCCGCGGTCGGATCGAAGCCGCCGTAGAAAGTCACCTGACCGCTCTTCAGGGCCTGCCCGAGGGCCTGTTCGTCGGTGGACTGGGCGATCAGGCCGCGCCAGCGGAGATCGGCAAGAATGTCGCTCATCGTGCCTTCTGCGAGGTCGGGGACGCAGTCCGCGTCCGGGTGGAGGTGATGCCGGTCCGAACCCTACCGGGAGCGTCCGGAGCCGGGGCGACCGGCCGCCCGCCCCGGCCGGAAGACCGAGACGTGCCGGTCGCCGGTGATCCAGAACCGCCACGGGTAGGTCGCCGGGTCCCCTCCGGGGCCGTTCACGCCCACCCGCGCTCCGGTGGATATCGGCACGGACCGGTCCTCGGCGCAGGGCCGGTGCAGATGCAACGGTGCGTCGGCGTCCGCACCCAGCCGGGACCCGTTGTGCGCCCCGGTCAGACCCAGGGCCACGGCCAGCCGCCCCGGCCCCCTGGCCAGGTCGACCGCGGCGCGACACACCCCGGCCGCTCGTCGTCGTGCGAACGCGATCTCCTCCCCCTCGACCACCTCGCCGGCACGCAGCAGCACGGCCGAAGCGCGTCCGGGCGCCCCGGTGACGATGTTGACGCAGTGGTGCAGCCCCATGTGGCGGTAGACGTAGAGGTGTCCCGCGGCGGCGAACATCACCTCGGTACGGGCGGTTCGGCCCCGGTAGGCGTGCGAGCCGGGATCGGCCCCGCCCTCGTAGGCCTCCACCTCGACCAACCGGACACTCACGGTGTCGGAACCGATCCGGCTGGTCAGCACCGAACCGAGCAGGCCCGGTGCCACCGACACCGCGGTGTCGGTCAGATCGGGCGTGCGATCGGGCCCACCGGGGTCTCTACTCATCGAGCCGGCCCCAGCTATCGAGGCGCAGGTGCGCGCGCTCGGCCGTGCGTTCGCGCGCATAGAGCACCTGCTCATCGGCCATGAATGCGCGCCAGTGGCCCTCCGACTGCGTGCCGTCACGCTCCAGGCCCCGCCGCAGTCGCAGGTCATCGGGTGCGCTCACCCAGATCAGCAGACCCAGATGGGGCTGCACCACTGCCGAACCCGCTCCGCACCCCTCCAGGATCAGCACCGGGGTGCGTGGTACAGCCACCCACTCCGCGAACTCACCGCGGTGCCAGTCGTAGCGCTGGTAGCGCCCCTGCTCCCCCGCGGCCATTGGCACCAGGATCTGCTCGTGCAGCCGAGTGGATACCCCCAGGAGGCCGGACCAGCCCTCGTACAGATCATCCATGTGCACCACGTGTGCGCCGGTCCGTCGGCTGAGCCGGGTGGCCAGGGTGGTCTTGCCCGAGCCTGCCGGCCCGTCGATGCACACCAGCGTGAGCCCATCCTCGCCAGGGCCCAGCCGCGCCGGGGCATGCCGGATCCTGGAGGTGATCACCTCCAGTGCGGCATCGGTGGCACTCACGGGGACGGCGCGGGCTCCCGTGCGGTGAACGTCCGGCGCCACCGGGCCGATTCGGTCCGGGCCTGGCCGAGCTGCTCAGCCACCCGCACCGGCGCGGTGCCCCCCACGGCGTCGCGGGAGGCCAGCGATCCGGCCACGGTGAGGACCTCGCGCACCTGCGGGGTCAGATGGGGCGAGATCCCGGCGAGATCGGCGTCGGAGAGTTCGTCCAACTCGATTCCGCGCTGCTCGCACACCCGCACGCAGGAGCCGGCGATCTCGTGTGCGGAGCGGAACGGCACACCCTCACGCACCAGCCATTCGGCGATGTCGGTGGCCAGCGAGAACCCGGCCGGGGCCAGTTCGGCCATCCGCTCGGTGTGGAAGGTCAGGGTGGCCACCATGCCGGAGACCGCCGGCAGCACCAGCGCCAGGGTGTCCACGGCGTCGAATACCGGTTCCTTGTCCTCCTGCAGATCCCTGTTATAGGCCAGCGGCATCCCTTTGAGGGTGGCCAGCAGCCCGGTCAGATCCCCGATCAGGCGCCCGGCCTTGCCCCGGGCCAGTTCGGCCACGTCCGGATTCTTCTTCTGCGGCATGATCGAGGACCCGGTGGAGTAGGAGTCGTGCAGGGTGATGAAGGAGAACTCCTTCGTCGCCCACACGATCACGTCCTCGGCAAGGCGGGACAGGTCCACCGCGATCATCGCGGCGACGAAGGAGAACTCCGCCACCACGTCCCGTGCCGCGGTGCCGTCGATGGAGTTGGTCACCGGTGCGTCGAACCCCAGTTCGGCCGCGACCTCGGCCGGATCCAGTCCGAGGGAGGACCCGGCCAGGGCGCCGGAGCCGTACGGGGACGTCGCCGCGCGGGCGTCCCAGTCCACCAGCCGCTGCACATCGCGCAGCAGCGGCCAGGCGTGCGCGAGCAGGTGATGGGCCAGCAGCACCGGCTGGGCGTGCTGCAGGTGGGTGCGCCCGGGCATCGGGGCCTGTGGGTGGGCACCGGCCTGGTCGCACAGGGCATCGACCACGTCGAGCACGGCAGCGGCGATCGAGGCACCCTGCTCGCGAAGGTACATCCGGATCAGGGTGGCGATCTGGTCGTTCCGGGACCGGCCGGCGCGCAGCTTGCCCCCCAGTTCGGGTCCGGCCCGCTCGATCAGCAGCCGCTCCAGCGCGGTGTGCACGTCCTCGTCCTCGGTATCGGGCTGCACCCGGCCCGCGGCCACGTCCTCGGCGAGACCGTTCAGTGCCTGCAGCATCGCGGTGAATTCATCGGCGGTGAGTAGCCCGGCTCCGTGCAGCACCCGGGCGTGGGCCCGGGACCCGGCCAGGTCGTGCAGCGCCAGGCGCCAGTCGAAGTGGGTGGACACGCTCAGGGCGGCCAGGGCGTCAGCCGGCGCGCCGGTGAACCGTCCGCCCCACAGGGCCGCACCGCCGCCGGCCATCAGTCCGTCCCCGCTTCCATGGCCGCGGCGTCCAGCGCGTCCTGCTCGGAGTCCGCGGCCTCGGGGTTGGCGACGATCCGCTCGGCTCCACCTCCGGGCAGGGCACCGAACAGCGTGCCGTGCTCCACCAGCACCTGGCCCTGGTCCACCGGCTGCTGGGCGTACATCTCCAACTTGGCCCGGGAGTCGGCGATGTCCAGGTTGCGCATGGTGAGTTGCCCGATCCGGTCGGTGGGCCCGAAGGCCGCGCCCTCGGTGCGCTCCATCGAGAGCTTCTCGGGGTGGTAGGACAGGTTCGCCCCGGTGGTGTCCAGGATCGTGTAGTCCTCCCCCCGGCGCAGCCGCAGCGTGACCGTGCCGGTGACGACCGAACCGATCCACCGCTGGATCGACTCCCGGATCATCAGCGCCTGCGGGTCCAGCCAACGACCCTGGTAGAGCAGGCTGCCGAGCCGGCGGCCCTGGTCGCGGTAGGTGGCGATGGTGTCCTCGTTGTGGATGGCGGCGACCAACCGCTCGTAAGCGATGTGCAGCAGCGCCATGCCCGGGGCCTCGTAGATGCCACGGGACTTGGCCTCGATGATGCGGTTCTCGATCTGGTCCGACATGCCCAGCCCGTGCCGCCCGCCGACGGTGTTGGCCTCGTGCACCAGCGCCACCGGATCGTCGAACACGCGCCCGTTGATAGCCACCGGCCGGCCCTCGGCGAACTCCACCGTGACGTCCTCGGTGGCGATGTCCACCTCGGGATCCCAGAACCGCACGCCCATGATCGGCTGCACCGTCTCCAGGGAGACGTCCAGGTGCTCCAGGGTCTTGGCCTCGTGGGTGGCGCCCCAAATGTTGGCGTCGGTGGAGTAGGCCTTCTCCGCGCTGTCCCGGTAGGGCAGGTCACGCTCGGTGAGCCACTGGCTCATCTCCGTGCGGCCTCCGAGTTCGGCGACGAAGTGCGGGTCCAGCCACGGCTTGTAGATCCGCAGATTCGGGTTGGCGAGCAGCCCGTAGCGGTAGAAGCGCTCGATGTCGTTGCCCTTGAAGGTGGAGCCGTCACCCCAGATGTCCACGCCGTCGGCCTGCATGGCCCGGACCAGCAGGGTGCCGGTCACCGCCCGGCCCAGCGGGGTGGTGTTGAAGTAGGCCCGCCCGGCGCTGGTGATGTGGAACGCGCCGCAGGCCAGTGCCGCCAGCCCCTCCTCCACCAGGGGAGCGCGGCAGTCGAGGGCGCGGGCCAGTTCGGCGCCGTAGACCTTGGCCCGGTCCGGAATCCCGGAGATGTCGGTCTCGTCGTACTGGCCGATGTCGGCGGTGTAGGTGTAGGGCACCGCACCGGCCTGGCGCATCCAGGCCACCGCCACCGAGGTGTCCAGACCGCCGGAGAAGGCGATCCCAACCCGTTCGCCGACGGGCAGTTGTGTCAGTACCTTGCTCACTGGTTCTCCTTCTCGGGGTGGGTGGTGTCGCCATCGGCGAGGGCGAGGAAGCGCCCCGCCACGGCCGCCGCGGCGCCGGGTTCGGTGTCGGTGACGATCAACAGGATCGTGTCGTCCCCGGCGATGGTGCCCAGCACCTGCGGGAGCAGGGACTGGTCGATCGCCGAGGCGAGGAACTGGGCCGCCCCGGGCGGTGTGCGCAGCACCACCAGGTTGCCCGAGGAATCGGCCCCGATCAGCAGATCGGTACACAGCCGTGCCAGCCGGGCCGAGAGGTCCTCGGCGCTGGCCGTGGGGGCCACGCCGATCGCGTGCCCCTCCGGGGGCAGGGCGTAGTGCGCCACGCCGTCGGTGCCGCGCACCTTGTGGGCCCGCAACTCTTCCAGGTCCCTGGACAGGGTGGCCTGGGTGACGTTGACGCCCTCGGCTTCAAGGTTGTGCAGCAGTTCGCTCTGGGAGCGCACCCGGGTGGCGGAGATGATCCGCCGGACCAGGGCGTGCCGGGCCGCCTTGGTGGCCGGGATCATGCCTCCCCCACCAGGAACTCCAGCACCGCCTTCTGCACGTGCAGGCGGTTCTCTGCTTCCTGCCACACCACCGAGGCCTCCGATTCCAGCACGTCGGCAGTGATCTCCTTGCCGCGATAGGCGGGCAGGCAGTGCAGCACGATGGCCGACGACGAAGCCGCGGCGAGCAGGTCGGCGTTGAGTTGGTAGGGGCGGAAGGGCGCCTCCCGCTGGTCCGCCTGATCCTCCTGGCCCATCGAGACCCAGGTGTCGGTGGCGACCGCATCGACGCCCCGGACCGCCGCCACCGGATCGGTGTGCACGGACACCGACCCGCCGGTGCCCCGGGCGATCTGCTCCGCTCGCGCCAGGATTCGTGCCTCGGGCTGGAAGGCTGGTGGGGTGCCGATCCGGATGTCCATCCCGGCCACGGCTCCGGCGAGCAGGTAGGTGTGGGCCATGTTGTTCGACCCGTCGCCGACATAGGCCAGCGAGCGTCCGGCCAGGGCCGGCCCGTCGGCAGCGAGGCCGCCGGTGTGCTCGGCCACGGTGACCAGGTCGGCCAAGCCCTGGCAGGGGTGCAGTTGGTCGGTGAGTGCGTTGATCACCGGTACCTGGGCCAGTTCCGCCATCTCCTCCAGGTCGGCCTGGGCGAAGGTGCGCCAGACGATGGCGCGCACCTGGCGACCGATCACACGGGCCACGTCGGCCACCGATTCACGCCGGCCGATCCCGGCCAAGCGCCCGTCCAGGACCAGGGGGTACCCGCCCATCTCGGCGATGCCGGTGGCGAAGGAGACCTGGGTACGCAGGGTGGGCTTGTCGAAGATCACCGCGACGGACTCGGGCCCGGCCAGGGCCGTGGAGGCGAACCGGTCTGCCTTGAGTTCCAGGGCGCGCCTGAGCACCCGGTGCTGTTCGGCACTGGTGAGGTCGTCGTCGGTGCGGAAGTGGCGGGTCATCTCTGCTCCACGTGGTCCAGGATGGCGGGCAGGGCCCGGGTGAAGTCGGCGGCCTGGTCGGCGCGCAGGATCAATGGCGGCGCCATCCGGATGGCGGCCGGCCCCACGGCGTTGACGATGAAGCCGTGCTCCAGCGCGGCGGCGGCCACCGCCGGGGCCACCGGCTCGTTCAGTTCGAGCGCGATGAGCAGTCCCTCACCGCGCACCTGGGCGATCATCGGGTGGCCCAATCCGGCCAGATCGGCTCGCCAGGTGTGCCCGAGTGCGGCGACGTGGCCGAGAAGTCCGTCCCGCTCGATCACCCCGATCGTGGCCAGCGCGGCGGCCGCCGCCACCGGATTGCCGCCGAAGGTGGTGCCGTGCTGGCCGGGGGCGAAGATACCTCCCGCCGCCCCCACGCCCACGAGTGCGCCGATCGGGAAGCCCCCGGCGAGGCCCTTGGCCAGGGTGATCACGTCCGGCGTGACGCCGCCGCCCAGGTGGTCGTGGTGGTGGGCCAGCCAGCGGCCGGTGCGCCCCATCCCGCTCTGGATCTCATCGAGGATCAGCAGCGCCCCGTGCTCACGGCTGAGGGTGCGCGCCAGCGCCAGGTACCCGGGCGGGAGCGGGCGCACCCCGGCCTCGCCCTGCACCGGTTCGAGGACCAGTGCGGCGACCTTGTCGCCGTCGGTGGCGAAGGTCTGCGCCAGCGCGTCGGTGTCACCGAAGGGCAGGTGTTCCACGCCGTCGGGCAGTGGTCCGAAGGGATCGCGGTAGGCGGCCTTGTGGGTCAGGGCCAGGGCCCCCATGCTGCGTCCGTGGAAGGCACCTTCCAGGGCCAGCACCCGCGGACGCCCCGGTCCGCCGTGCAGCCGGGCGAGTTTGAAGGCGCCCTCGATCGCCTCGGTGCCGGAGTTGGTGAAGAACACCCGCGAGCCCTCAGGCACCTGCTCCGGCAGGGCCAGGTCCAGGAGACGCTCGGCCAGGGCCACCTGGGTGGGGGTGGTGAAGAAGTTCGAGACATGCCCCAGCGTGCCCAGTTGCGCGCTGATCGCCCCGGTCAGGGTGGGATGGGCGTGCCCGAGTGCGTTCACCGCGATACCGGCGAGCAGGTCCAGGTAGCGGGTGCCGTCGGCGTCCCAGACGTAGGCGCCCTCCCCGCGCACCAGGACCCGTTGCGGGGCACCGAAGGCGTTCATCAGGGCACCGGCGTAGCGACGCTGCCACACCTGCGCCGGCGCCGTACCGGGATCGGTGAGTTCACTCATGGTCGCCCCTCCACAGGCTCATCGGGCAGCACCATCGTGCCCACTCCCTCGTCGGTGAAGATCTCCAGCAGCAGCGAGTGGGCCCGGCGGCCATCGATCACGTGCGCCTGGGGCACTCCGCCACGGACCGCGCGCAGGCAGGCCTCCATCTTGGGCACCATGCCCGAGGCGAGCGTGGGCAGCAACGCGGCCAACGCGTCGGCGCGGACCTGGCTGATCAGCGAGCCGGTGTCCGGCCAGTTCGCATACAGGCCCTCCACGTCGGTGAGCACCACCAGTTTGTCCGCCCCCAGGGCCACCGCCAGGGCCGCGGCTGCGGTGTCGGCGTTGACGTTGAGCACCGCGGCCGAATCGTCCACGTCGGGGGCGATGGTGGAGACCACCGGGATCCGGCCGGCGGCGAGCAGGTCCTGGACGGCCCGGGGGTTCACGTCCACCACGTCACCGACCATTCCGACGTCGATGTTCTCGCCGTTCTCCACCGCGTGGCGTCGTTTGGCCCGGAACAGCCCGGCGTCCTCCCCGGACAGGCCCACCGCCAGCGGATCGTCGGTGTTCAGCGCAGAGACCAGGGTGCGCTGGACCTGGCCGGTCAGCACCATCCGCACCACCTCCATCGTCTCCGGGGTGGTCACGCGCAGGCCGCCGCGGAACTCCGAGGAGATCGCCAACCGGTCCAGCATCGCCGAGATCTGCGGTCCGCCGCCGTGCACCACCACGGGCTGCAGGCCGGCGTAGCGGAAGAACCGCACGTCCTCGGCGAAGGCCCGCTCGAGCCGGGCGTCCACCATGGCGTTGCCGCCGAACTTGATCACCACCACCGCCCCGGCGAAGCGTTCCAGCCAGGGCAGGGCCTGCACCAGGACCGCGGCCTTGAGGTCGGGGTCCAGATCGTCGGGAGTCGTGTCGGCGCTCATGTGGAGTAGGCGCTGTTCTCGTGGATGTAGGCGTGGGACAGGTCATTGGTCCAGACGGTGGCTCCGGCGGCACCGGCGTGCAGTTCGATCTGGATGTGCACCTCGCGGCCGGCCAGGTCCACCTCGGAGCGGTCCTGCGCGGCGACGCCGTCGCGGCACACCCACACCCCGTTGATGGCCACGTCGATGCGGTCGGCCTCGAAGGCGGCCACCTCCGGCGGCACGGTGCCCACCTGGGCGAGGATACGGCCCCAGTTCGGGTCCTGACCGAACATGGCGGTCTTGACCAGGTTCGAGCGGGTGACCGCGCGCGCTACGGCCTCGGCGGCACCCTCGGAGCCGGCGCCGCCGACCTGCACCGCGATCTCCTTGGTGGCTCCTTCGGCGTCGGCGATCAGGGCCCGGGACAGGTCCGCGCAGGCCCGGGTCAGCGTGGCGGCGAACTCCTCGGCGTCGGCCTGCCGGCCGCTGGCCCCCGAGGCCATCAGCACCACGGTGTCGGAGGTGGACATGCACCCGTCGGAGTCGATCCGGTCCAGAGTGGTGGCGGTGGCGCGGGCCAGTGCCGTGCGCGCCGTCTCGGTGTCGATCACGGCGTCGGTGGTGAGGACGCAGAGCATCGTGGCCAGCGCGGGAGCGAGCATGCCCGCGCCCTTGGCCATCCCGCCGATGGTGTAGCCCTCGCCGTCCACGACCACCGACTTGGGGACCGTGTCGGTGGTCATGATCGCCTGCGCGGCGTCGTCGCCACCGGTGCCGCTGAGCTCCCCGGCGGCCGCGGTGACACCGTCGAGCAGGGTCTGGATCGGCAGGAGTTCCCCGATCAGGCCCGTGGAGGCGACCACCACGTCCTCGGGCTCAAGGCCCAGGTGGGTGGCGACGTGCTCGGCGGTGCTGCGGGTGTGCTCGCGCCCCTGTACCGGGGTGCAGGCGTTGGCGCCGCCGGAGTTGAGCACCACCGCGCTGATCACGCCGTCGGCCACCACCTCGCGGGACCACTGCACCGGCCAACCGGTCACCCGGTTGCGGGTGAACACCGCCGCTCCCACCTGGTGCGGCCCGTCGTTGACCACCAGGGCCACGTCCTTGCCCTGCGCCTTGAGCCCGGCGCGCACGCCGGCGGCCCGGAACCCTGCCGGGGTGGTGATTGTCACGGCGCAACTCCCGTCGTCGGCAGGCCCAGCGTCTCGGGCAGGCCCAGGGCCAGGTTCATCGACTGCAGCGCCGCTCCGGCGGTGCCCTTGACCAGGTTGTCCAGGGCACAGATGGCCACCACCCGGCCGGCCCGGGCGTCGTAGGTGAGTTGCACCTGAGCGAGGTTGGCACCCACCGTGGCCGCCGTCGTCGGCCACTGGTCCTGCGGCAGCAGTTGTACGAACGGTTCGTCGTCGGTGGCCTGCGCCCAGGCGGGGCGCAGTGCCGCGGGGTCGGCCCCGGCGGCAAGGGGCACGCTCATCGTGGCCAGGATTCCCCGGGCCATCGGGACCAGGGTGGGCGTGAAACTCAGGCCGACCTGGCCGGCACCGGCGGCGTGCAGGTTCTGTTCGATCTCCGGGATGTGCCGGTGCACCCCCCCGACGGCGTAGGGCTGGGCCGAGCCCAGGGCCTGCGCGGCGAGCAGGTGCGGTGCCAGGGCCTTGCCCGCGCCGGAGTAGCCGTTGGCCAGCACGGCGACCACGTCGGCGGTGTCGATCAGGCCTGCGGCCACCCCCGGTTGCAGACCCAGGGTGACGGCCGTGACATTGCAGCCGGGTACCGCGATCCGGCGCTGCCCGGACAGCAGGTCGCGCTGGTGCGAGGCGCGCTCGTGCCCGGCCAGGATCAGTTCCGGCATGCCGTACGTCCAGGTGCCGGCGTGGGCGGTGCCGTAGAAGGCCTCCCACGCGAGGGCGTCGCTCA
This sequence comes from Pseudactinotalea sp. Z1739, assembly GCF_049725055.1. Next base: position 79,893 of record NZ_JBMPQA010000007.1, read on the forward strand.
GGCGATGGTCGGCGCCGCAGTCCAGTACCAGGACGTCCTCGTCCAGATCCGCCGCCAGCGGACCCGAAGCACCGTGCGGCAGCGCCAGGATCACGACGTCGTGGCCGGCCAGTGCCGCAGCGGTGGTGGGCTGCAGCACCCGATCGGCGAGTTCTGGCAGATGGGGGTGGTGACGCCCGAGCGGATCCCCGGCACTGCTCTGGGCGGTCAGGGCACCGATCCGGACCTGCGGGTGGGCGAGCAGCAGGCGCAGCAGTTCCCCGCCGGCGTATCCCGAGGCACCCGCCACGGCGATAGATACAGACATTTGCATAACTATACACGCACGTGGCTACGTCCGGGTCACCTGCTCCGCACAATGCGGGACAATGGTGCCCATGACCGACGCCGCCGAGTTGACCGAGGACCCCGCCGACCCCGCCCAGGGTCCGGTGCGCACCCTGCTCCAGGGACAGGACGTAGCCGACTTCGGGCCCGTCACGCCGATGGCCCGCCGCGGCAACGTGCGCCGGATCACCGAAATAGGCGAGGACGTGCTGCACCGGCGCTGCCGCAGCATCACCGACTTCGGCACCGACGGCCTCGCCGCCCTGATCGATGACATGTTCACCACCATGCTCGTCGCCGAGGGTGTGGGCCTGGCCGCCAATCAGATCGGTGTGGACGCCCAGCTCTTCGTCTACGACCTCACCGATGCCGACGGCGTGCGGCACGTGGGACACCTGATCAACCCAGCGATCGAGGCCATCTCCCCCGATGAGACCGAGGAGATGACCGAGGGATGCCTGTCCGTCCCCGGCCCGGGGGCGGACCTGTACCGGCCCTACCACGTGCGCGTGCGCGGGGTGGATCAACACGGCGAGCCGCTGACTCATGAGGCCACCGGCTACCTGGCCCGCTGCTTCCTGCACGAGACCGGTCACCTGCACGGACAGCTCTACACCGACCTGCTCGCCAAGCGGGTGCGCAAACGGGTCCTGGCCGAGATGGCCGACCTGCGCGAGAAGGTGTTCACCCGGCGCACCGAGGTTGCCCTCCTGCTGGACAAGGAGCCCGCCCGGTATCCCGAACGGAGCGCGCTGGAGGACGGCAGGTAATAGATTGGCCTCATGCAGGTCATCGAAGCGAAAGAACCAGGCGGCCCCGACGTCCTCCAGCTCCAGGAACGCCCCGAGCCCACCCCGGCTCGCGGTGAGGTGGTGGTGGATGTGGCCGCTGCCGGGGTCAACTTCTACGACACCTACGTCCGCTCCGGGGTGTACTCGGCCGACTTCCCGCTCGTACTCGGCAACGAGGGCGCCGGTGAGGTGATCGCGGTCGGCGACGACGTCACCCACATCGCCGTGGGTGACCGGGTGGCCTGGGCCGGCAGCGGCGGAGGCTCCTATGCCAAGTTCCTGGCGATCGCGGCCACCAAGGTGGTCCCGGTGCCGGACAACGTCGACCTGCGCACGGCGGCCGCGGTCCCCCTGCAGGGGATGACCGCGCACATGCTCGTCGAGGGTGCCTTCAATGTCCAACCCGGCCACGACGTGCTGCTCACCGCCGGCGCGGGTGGGGTGGGGCTGCTGCTCACCCAACTGGCGGTGGCCCGCGGAGCGCGCGTGATCACCACGGTGTCCACCGAGGAGAAGGAACGCATGTCCCGGGCCGCCGGTGCGGCCGACGTGATCCGGTACGACGCCTTCACCGACATGACCACCGAACTGTCCCAGGCGGTGCGCGACCTCACCGAAGGGCGCGGCGTGGATGTGGCCTACGACGGCGTCGGCAAGGACACCTTCGACGCCTCCCTGGCCAGCGTCCGGATGCGGGGCATGCTGGTGCTCTTCGGGGGCGCCTCCGGACAGGTGCCACCGTTCGACCTGCAGCGCCTGAACAGCGCCGGCTCACTGTTCGTCACCCGGCCCACGCTGTTCCACTACATCGCCGAGACCGACGAACTGCGCTACCGGGCCCGGGCGGTCTTCACCGCCGTGGCCGAGGGCAGCCTCGACGTGCACATCGGTGCGCAGTTCCCGTTGGCCGATGCCGCGCGCGCCCACCGGGCGCTGGAGGGCCGGGAGACCACCGGCAAGGTGCTGCTGCTCCCCTGACGACACACCGGGGGCGCCGGACCCGGCGACGACCTGGATCCCCCGCGGTCGAGCCGGTCAGGCCACCGATGCCCGATCCGCCTGCACGGCGACGCGGCGCGCCCAGGCCTCGATCGTCTCCCGATCGCGTTCATCCTTGCCGTGCGAACCCATGAACCCGGCCAGCGCCCGTTCGGCCGGGCCGAGTTGGCCGGGATCCACCCGCCCTCCGAAGATCGGGTACTGGCCCCCGAAGTAGGGCGGTTGCTGTGGTTGGGCGTACCGGTCCTGCAGCGGGCTGGCAGTGACGTTCTTCATCCCGGAGGCGAACACCCACACCGGCTTCGGTGCGAACTCACTCTCCAGACGGCGCGCGAACTGACGGGCGTGGGTCAGGATCCGGCCGATGTAAACCGCCGAACCGAGCACCACCGCGTCGTAGTCGGCCAATCCCTCCACCTGCTCCACCGACGACAACGTGACGGAGTGTCCGGTGTCGGCGAGGGCATCGCGGATCCAGCCTGCGAGTTCATGGGTGGCGCCATAGGTGGAGGCCACCGCGACCAAGATCTTCATACCTCTAGAGTGCCCCGCCGAACTGGCGTCTTCCAGGGACCTTGGTCCTCAGGCACACCGTCGCGGCCCCTGGTGCTCAGGTCCGCAGCCGGGCTCCGTGCCGCTTGGCCGCCAGATCCACCACCGCATCACGTACGGCCGCGGCATCGGCGGCGGTCAGCGTCCGGTCCGGGGCTCGCAGCCGCAGCGCGAAGGCCAGGGACACCTGCTCGGCGCCGATGGACTCACCGGTGTAGCGGTCGAACAGGTGCACCGCCTCGGCCAGGTCTCCGGCGGCCTCCTCGACCGTGGCCAGCACCTGGGCCGCCGGGACATCGGCCGGGACCACCAGCGCGATGTCCTCCTTGGCTGCCGGGTAGGTCGAGAGCGGAGCGAACTGCGCCGGCTCCTTCGGTGCCACGCTCAGCATCGCCTCCAGGTCCACCTCGAAGGCCACGGTCCGCTCGGGCAGCCCCAGGGCGCTGACCACCTTGGGGGCCAGTTCACCCGCGTGGCCCAGCACCCGGCCGTCCTCGGCGCGCACTACCGCGCAACGCCCCGGGTGGAACGGCGCGGTGGTGGTCTCGGCCTCGATGCGCACCGGCACCCGGAGGACGTCCGCGATCCGGATCACCGCGGTGATGGCGTCGCTGTGGTCCGCCCGCCGCGCCGCGGTGTACACACCGGGCGGTTCGGCGTTGCCGGTCAGCACCCCGGCGACGTGGCGGGGCTGGTCCGGTACGGCCGCCTCGATCGCCGCCAGGTCCCGCGGTCCGGGCAGTACGCCCAGCCGCGGGAGCGGGCTGGCTTCGCGGGTGCCGGTGCCGACCGTGACCATGCCGACCTCGAAGATGCCCAGATCCGTCAAGCCCCGGCCCACGTTGCGTACCGCGGCATCCACGAGCGTGTGCAGCAAGGTGGAGCGCAGATAGGGCTGGTTGTCCGCCAGCGGGTTAGCCAGGCGCACCCGGAGCCGGCGCTCGTCGTCCTCGGCCAGGCCCAGTTCGTCATCGCGGGAGCCGGCGACGAAAGGATAGGTGAGCACCTCCACCAGGCCGATGTCGGCCAACACCTGGGCCACCCGGCGCCGGCGACGCTGGTCGGTGGTCAGTCCGCCTCCGGGCCGGGCCTGCGGCAGCACCGAGGGAACCTGGTCATACCCGCGCAGCCGGACCACTTCCTCCACCAGGTCCGCCGCGGCGACCAGATCCGGGCGCCACGTCGGTGGAGTCACCACGAGGTGGCGCTCCTCGCCCTCGTCCACCCGCGCTCCGAGTTCGGTGAGGGTCTCGACCACCTGCGTGCTGGTGTAGTCGACCCCGACCAGGCGGGCCGGCTCGGCGGCGTCCAACCGGATCGGCGCCGGCGGCGCCGTGCGATCCAGGTCGGTGACCGCCGGGTCGGCACGTCCGCCGGCGTGGCGCACCAGCAGGTCCACCACCATCTGGGCGGCGACCGGCGGCAGAGCCGGGTCCACCCCGCGCTCGAACCGCTTGGCGGCCTCGGAAGGCAGCCGGTGGCGGCGTGCGGTCCGCGCGACGCTGACCGCATCGAAGTGCGCGGCTTCGATCAGCACGTCCGTGGTGTCCTGGCTGACCTCGGTCGCGGCACCGCCCATCACACCGGCCAGGCCGAGGATGCGCTCACCGTGGCCACCGGCGGAATCGGTGATCAGCAGATCTTCCGTGGCCAGGTCGCGTCGGACGTCGTCCAGGGTGACCAGGTGCTCGCCGGAGCGGGCCCGGCGCACCACGATCGGAGCGATGAGGCTGTCCAGGTCGTAGGCGTGGATCGGCTGGCCCACGTCGAGCATCACGTAGTTGGTCACGTCCACGACCACCGAGATCGGGCGCATCCCGGCCTGGCGCAACCGGCGCGCCATCCACGGCGGGGTGGGCGCATCCGGGTCCACGCCGCGGACGATCCGGGTGGCGAAGCGGTCGCAGCCCGCCCGGCCGTAGATCGGTGCCTCGTCCTTGACCACCACTTCGAATCCGTCCGGGGTCGGCTCCGGCGGGGCGGCCTGGGCGAGCACCGGGTCGGTGAACTCCGCCCCGGTGGAGTGTCCGTACTCGCGAGCGATACCGCGCACGCTGAAGCAGTACCCCCGGTCCGGGGTCACGTTGATCTCCAGTACGTCCTCGTCCAGGCCGAGCAGGCCGCGCGCATCGGTGCCGGGGGCGGGTGCGCCCTCGTCCAGCACGATGATTCCTGCCTCTGCCTCGGGCCCCTCGCCCACACCCAGCTCAGCCGCCGAGCAGATCATCCCGTCCGAGACGTGCCCGTAGGTCTTGCGGGCCGAGATGGCGAAGTCTCCGGGCAGCACCGCCCCGGGCAGGGCGACCACCACGGCGTCGCCGACGTCGAAGTTGTGCGCGCCGCACACGATGCCGCGACCCTGCTGCCCCGGCGGGTTGTACTCACCCACATCCACCTGGGTCCACGAGATGGTCTTGCCGTTGGAGTGCTCCTCCTTGACCAGCTGCGCCACGCGTCCCACCACCAGCGGTCCGGTGATGTCGGGGGTGTGGATCTCCTCCTCCTCCAGGCCCACCCGGACCAGGTCGGCGGCCAGGTCGGCGGCACCGGTGCCGGCGGGCACCGTCACGTGCTCGCGCAGCCACTCAGCGGTGATGTAGGGCATCAGCGGTCTCCCTGCAGCGAGAAGCGGATATCGCCTTCGACCATGTCGTGCATGTCATCGATGCCGTGGCGCAGCATCAGGGTGCGTTCCAGGCCCATGCCGAAGGCGAAGCCGGAGTAGACGTCCGGGTCCACGCCGCAGGCACGCAGCACGTTGGGGTGCACCATGCCGCAGCCACCCCACTCGATCCAGCCCGGACCGCCCTTCTTCTGCGGGAACCACAGGTCCATCTCCGCACTGGGTTCGGTGAACGGGAAGAAGCTGGGCCGGATCCGGGTGCGCGCATCCGGGCCGAACATCGCTCGGGCGAACTGGTCCAGCACCCCGCGCAGATTCGCCATCGTCAGGCCCTTGTCCACCGCCAGTCCCTCCACCTGGTGGAAGACCGGTGTGTGCGTGGCGTCGAGTTCGTCGGTGCGGAACACCTTGCCGGGGCAGGCCACGTACACCGGCACGCCGCGGGAGAGCATCGTGCGCGCCTGCACCGGGGAGGTGTGCGTGCGCAGCACCAGGTGCTCGTTCTGACCAGGGGTGTCATCGGCGACGAAGAAGGTGTCCTGCATCTGCCGGGCAGGGTGGTCCGGGCCGAAGTTCAGGGCGTCGAAGTTGAACCACTCGTGCTCCACCTCCGGGCCCTCGGCGATGTCCCAGCCCATGGAGACGAAGAAGTCGCCGACCTCCTCACCGAGCACTTCCAGGGGGTGGCGTGCGCCCAGGACGTACCGGTCCACCGGAATGGTGACGTCGACCGCCTCGGTGCGCAGCACCTGCGCGTCCCGCTCGGCGGCGAGCACCTCCTGGCGCTGCGCGATCACCTTGTTCACCTCGCCACGGGCCTGGCCCATCATCCGCCCGGCGGTGGCCTTCTGGGACTTCTCCAGGGAGCCGATCGCGCGGTTGGCCAGGGCCAGCGGGCTGGCGTCGCCGGTGTGCGCCAGGCGCGCCGCTTTGAGCTCATCGAGGTTGCCGGCCTCGGCTACCGCGTCCTTGGCGCGGGCAACGGCAGCACTAATGGCCTCTGCATCCAGAGGTGAGAGCGGGGTGGACACGACGAAGGTTCTCCAAATCGTCACTGCAGGGTGGTCTGGGGTTGCCCGCCCGGGGCGTGACTGCGTCGCTCAGCGACCGCGCGCCAGCCCGGAGACGGGCCGGCTAAATCGGCGCGGGAGCATATCCATGGCCCCATCATGGCACAGTCGACCGCACCCGGGCCCGGCGGTGCGTCACACTGGAGCGTGCCCGCCTCCGCTGCCTACTCAGCCTCCTCCGGCCCCACCGACCCCGCCGCCGGGTATGAGGGCTTCATCGGCTGGGTGCTGTCCCTGATGGAGTCCATCGGGGAGGTCGGGGTAGGCGTGGCCGTGCTGATCGAGACCTTCTTCCCACCGATCCCCTCCGAGGCAGTGCTGCCCGGCGCGGGTTTCCTGGCGTACGAGGGCCGGATGAGTGCATGGGGCGCCTTCATCGCGGCCACGCTCGCCTCGGTGGTGGGAGCATGGTTCTGGTACGGCATCGGGGCCGCGCTGGGTCCGGACCGCACCCGGTCAGTGGTGCGCCGGATCCCGCTGCTGGATACCGGCGACGTGGATCGTGCGGTGGACTTCTTCGCCCGGTGGGGAGCCATCGCGGTGCTGACCGGTCGGTGCGTGCCGTTGGTGCGCAGTTTCATCTCGATCCCGGCCGGTCTGGTGCGGATGAACCCCGGCGCCTTCACCGTCTACACCGCGATCGGCTCGGGGGTGTGGAACGCGATCTGGATCGGTCTGGGTTTCGGCTTCGGCCCGGCGATCCAACCGGCACTGCAACGTTGGAGCGGGGCGTTGTCCACCCTCACCCTGGTGGCGATCGGGCTCGCTCTGGTGGTGTTCGTGCTGCACCGCCTCCAACGCAACCGGCGCCGGCGGCGCGAGGCGCCCGGAGCGTCGCAGGACCTGTGACCGCCCGGGGGCGGCGCTGTCGGTAGGGTGGAGGTATGGCCGTTGAACCTGCACCGATCTCCTTTGCCCGTGGCGCCCCGTCGCTGGACATCATCGACGTCGACGGACTGCGCCGAGCCGCCGAACGCGCCTTCAGCAAGGACCCCGCCGGTAGTTTCGCCTACGGAACTGCCGTGGGGTACAAGCCGCTGCGCGCCTGGATCGCGCAGCGCCACGGTGTGGCCGAGGACCAGGTGCTGGTCACCAACGGGTCCATGCAGGCCGACGCGTTCCTCTTCCAGACCCTGGTGGAAGCCGGAGACGGCGTGATCGTCGAGCGGCCCAGTTATGACCGGACCCTGCTGTCCCTGCGTGGGCGCGAGGCGAAGGTGCACCCGGTCGAACTCGAGGCCGACGGGGTGAACGTGAGCGCGATGGCCGATCTGCTCGCCGGCGGAACGCCGGTGAAGTTGGCGCACATCATCCCCAACTTCCAGAACCCGGCCGGCTACACCCTCTCCGGTGACAAGCGCCGGGCCCTGGTAGCCCTGGCCCGGGAGTACGGCTTCACCATCTTCGAGGACGACCCTTACGTGGAACTGCGGTTCACCGGGACCCCCGAACCCACCATGTTGTCCCTGGCCGGCGGCGATGAGGTGGTCTATGCCTCCTCCTTCTCCAAGACCGTGTGCCCGGGTATCCGGGTGGGTTACCTGGTCGGCGAGGCGGACCTGATCGCCACGATCACCAAACTGGCCACCGCCACGTACATCTCGCCGTCGATGGTCTCGCAGTCGATCGTGAACGAGTTCGTCCGGGGTGGCTCGTTCGACTCCTCCATCGAGACGGTCAAGACCGCCTTGGCCAAGCGCGCGAAGCGCCTGGGTGAGGCGCTGCGGGCGGAGTTGCCGCAGGTGAGTTTCGTCGAGCCCGAGGGTGGCTACTTCCTGTGGGTGCAGTTGCCCGAGGGGGTCGACGGCGACGCGCTCGCCGAGGCCGCGGCCAAGCGGGGTGTCGCGGTGGTCAAGGGCTCAGACTTCGTCACCGATGGTTCCCGGGACGCGATCCGCCTGGCCTACTCCGGGGTCGGCCTGGAGGAGATCAGCGAGGGCGTGACCCGCCTGGCCCAGGCCTATCGGGAAGTCGCCTGAGAGAACCGGTGCAACCCGAGGACGTCGCCGCGGCCACCCACCGGATCGCGGCGCATGTGCACCGCACCCCGGTGCTGACGTCACGGCGTCTGGACGAGCGGGTGGGTGCCAGGGTGTTCCTCAAGTGCGAGAACACCCAGCGCGCCGGTGCCTTCAAGGTCCGGGGCGCCTTCAACGCACTGCTCCAGTTGCCTCCGGCCCAGGCCGCCGCCGGGGTGATCACCTACTCCTCGGGTAACCACGCCCAGGCGATCGCACTGGCCGCCGGTGAACTGGGCATCCCGGCCACGATCGTGATGCCCCACGATGCCCCCGAGGTGAAGGTCGCCGCGACGAAGGGCTACGGCGCCGCCGTGGTGCGGTACGACCGCTACGCCCAGACACGGGAACAGATCGGTGCCGACCTGGCCCGTGAGCGCGGCCTGACGTTGATCCCCCCGTACGACCATCCGCACATCATCGCCGGGCAGGGCACCGCGGCCGCCGAACTCCTCGCCCAGGCTCACGGCCTGGACGTGGTCCTGACCCCGTTGGGCGGGGGCGGGCTGCTCGCCGGCACCATCCTGGCCGCACGGGAGGCGGCGCCGGCGGCCCGGATCTACGGCGTGGAACCCGAGGCGGGTGACGACGGTCTGCGCTCGCTGCGCGCGGGCCGGATCGTGCACATCGACACCCCGCGCACCATCGCCGACGGCGCCCAGACCCAGGCGCTGGGTGAGTGGACCTTCCCGATCATCGCCGGCGGCGCGGCCGATGTGCTCACCGTGAGCGACGAGGCCCTGCGCGAGGCGATGCGAGTGCTGGCCACGACCACGAAACTGGTGGCCGAACCCACCGGTGTGCTCGCCCTGGCGGGCCTGCTGACGCACACCGGCACCATCTCCGGCGGGCGCATCGGGGTGATCGTGTCCGGGGGGAACGTGGACCTGGACCGCTATGCCGCACTGATCGCCACCCAGTAGCGTTTCGCGCATGGCTGCCAAGGCGATCGTGCTGGATGTCCCCGGACCGACCGTGCGTCAGGTGCGCCTGTCCAGCCCGGACCGGCTGCTGTGGCCGCAGGAGCAGATCACCAAGGCCGATCTGGCCGAGTACACCATCGCCGTCGGCGAGGGCCTGCTGCGGGCCGTCGGGGACCGCCCGGTGACGCTGCAACGCTTCCCCACCGGCATCGACGGGGAGGAGTTCTTCTCCAAGAATCCCCCGCGCGGGGTCCCGGAGTGGGCCCGCACCACGATGTGCACCTACCCGTCGGGCCGGTCCCACCCCCAACTCGTGATCGATGAGGTGGCCACCGCGGTGTGGGCGGTGCAGATGAACACCCTGACGCTGCACCCCTGGCCGGTGCGCTCGGGCGACAACGACAACCCGGACGAGCTGCGGATCGACCTGGACCCCCAACCGGGCCGCACCTTCGGTGACGTGGTCACCGCGGCCGTGGGGCTGCGGGCGGTGATGGCCGACGCCGGTCTGGTCGCCTGGGTGAAGACGTCCGGTTCCCGCGGGTTGCACGTGTACGCCCGGATCGAGCCGGTCGCGGAGTTCCTCGAGGTGCGCCACGCGGTGATCGCGATCGCGCGGCGCCTGGAGCGGGCGATGCCGGACCTGGTGACCACCGCGTGGTGGAAGGAGGAACGCGGGGAGAAGATCTTCGTGGACTTCAACCAGGCGAACCGGGACCGCACCATCGCCTCGGCCTACTCCCCCAGGCCCCTGCCCGCGGCGCCGGTGTCGATGCCGGTGCGGTGGGCGGACCTGGACGGGCTGGACCCGGAGGAGTTCACGGTGCGCACCGTGCCGGGCATCCTGGCAGCCGACGGTGATGCCTGGGCGGACCTGGACGCTCACGTGGGCACACTGGGCACTGCGATGTCCTGGTGGACCCAGGACTTCCAGGACGGTCTGGGCGAGGAGCCCTTCCCGCCGGAATACCCCAAGATGCCCGGGGAGCCGCCCCGGGTGCAGCCCTCGAAGCAGCGGCGCGCGGACAGTGAGTACTGAGCCTCACTGGTGGACTCAGGTGGCCAGCACCTCATCGAGGTCGTAGGCCACCGCGCGGTCCACCTGGTCCAGGGTGCACGATCGCGGATCGCGGTCCGGGCGCCAGCGCAGGAACCGCACCGCGTGGCGGAACCTGTTCCCCTCGAGCTGGTCGAAGGCCACCTCGACCACCCGCTCCGGCGCCAGCCGGACGAAACTGATGTCCTTGCCCGAGGTGAACCGGGAACGGTCGGTCTCCCCCAGCACGGGGGCGCCGTCGTCGTCTGTGATCACCCAGGGCTGGAGTTCCTCGACCAGTTCGACTCGCCGTGTGTTGGTGAACGCGGCGATCCCGCCCACGTTCACCAGGTCGCCGGCATCGGAGTACATACCCAGCAGCAGTGATCCGACACCACTGCCGGATTTGTGCACCCGGTAGCCCAGCACCACCGCCTCCGCGGTACGGGCGTGCTTGACCTTGACCATGGTGCGCTTGCCACCCTGGTAGGTGCTCTGCCAACCCTTGGCGACAACGCCGTCCAACCCGGCCCCCTCGAAGGTGGCGAACCAGTGCCGGGCCACGTCGGCGTCGTCGGTCAGCCGGGTCAGGTGCACCGGGGTGCCGGTGCCGGCCAGCGCCCGGCTCAGGCGGTCCCGACGGGTCCGGAACGGGGCTCCGGTCAGGTCCTGCTCCCCCAGGGCGAGCACGTCGAAGGCGATGAACTCGGCGGGAGTCTGCTCGGCCAGCAGTGCGATGCGGGAGGCGGCGGGGTGCACCCGGGCCGAGAGCGCCTCCCAGTCCAGGCGCTGGGCGCCGGGCTCACCGGTGCGCACCACCACCTCCCCGTCCAGGACGCACCGGGCGGGCAGGTGCTCACCGAGGGCATCGGCCAGTTCGGGGAAGTACCGGGCCAGGTCCTTGCCGCTGCGGCTGGCGATCCGGATCTGCTCCCCGTCCCGGCCGATCAGGGCGCGGAACCCGTCCCACTTGGGTTCATAGGCGTACCCACCCTCGATCGCGTCGGCGGCAGGGACTTCTTTGGCGGCCTTGGCCAGCATCGGCGCCGGCGGCCAGGACAGCGGCAGATCCATGGGCGAGAGTGTGGCAGGTCCGGGCACGCTCGCCAAAGCCGGAGTCGGGGGATCAGCCGGTGCCTGAACCCCCGCCGTGCCCCAGCGGGGCGGTACCGACCAGTTCATACCGGGGACTGCCGCCCGGGCCGGCGCCCAGTTCGGAGGAGTACAGGCAAACCTGCGGCACCGACCACGCCGGCCCGCGGTAGACCGAGAGGGCCCGCACCAGGCCGGGCAGTTCGGTGCCGTCGGAGCGCCGCCCCGTGCGCGCAACGGTCAGGTGCCCGCGCCGGCGCCTGCGGTCCGGTTCGGGAGTCAACTCGCCGCAGGAGGCCATCAGGTCCACCAGCCCTCGCTCATCGGCTCGGTCCGCACCGGCCACCCCCATCCACAGCGTGCGTCCGGTGAACGAGCCCGCCCCGGACAGCCGCAGCGTCATCGCCCGGCTCATCGCGGCCGTTGCGGTCAACGCCTGCATCAGGTCCGGGACGGAGCCATCGGGAACCTGCCCGTAGAACGCCAGCGTGAGGTGCCACTGCGCGGGGTGCACCCAGCGAAGCCGCGACCCGGCGCTCTCGCGGATCCCCTCCAGGGCGCCGTCGAGGTGCTCGGCGGCCGGTGCGGCGAGGTCGACCGCGGCGAAGACTCTCATCGCCGCCCGATCCGTTGCGCCGGGGATTCCGGTTGCCCTCCCGGATCCGCGCCGCCGGAGCCGGGCTGCTGCGAGCCGGGCCGCCGCTGCCGCCGGCGCCACCGTCCCAGTCCCAGCCCGAGGCCGAACAACACCAGCGCCACCGCCGCGGTCAGCGGCACCACCAGGGTCCAGTCGATCCGTTCGATCACCGGCAGCATCTCAGGTCGTTCCACCGCGGTCTCGGCCAACACCAGATCCAGCACGGTGGCATCGGTCCGGATGGTCACTTCGGCCAGACAATCCCCGGACAGGTTCGGGATACAGATTCGTGCGTCCAGTTCCAGGTGCACCGCAGCATAGAACCCCACCGCCGCGGCGGACCCGGTGGCCGCGTCGGCCTGCTCGGTCCGGCCCATCCGCACCTGCACCCCGCCGCCGGCCTCGAACACCCCGCCCAGGGTCTGCACCAGCGTGGTCAGTCCCGGCAGCGCCGTCTCCAGCGCCTCCAGGGCATCGGCGGTGGACAGGTACTGATCGATGTCCACCGGCTCATCGACCGGCAGCGGCACCTGGCGGCCGAAGAAGTGCACGCTCGGCTCTCCCGCCGAGGCAGTGGGTTCCTCGGTGGGGTGCGTGCTCGCCTCGGCGTGCACCCCACCGACCCGCAAGACATCCAGGCCGAGCAGGCCCACGTGTACCTCACCGGTGCGGGCCTGGGCGGACAGTTCGCCGTCCTGGATGCGTTCGGTCCCCGCGCTGATCTCCTCGACCGTGACCAGTCCGGGGATCCGTCGCTCCGGCTGGGTCCGGGACTCGGTGCCCGACGGCGGTTCCGGGGTGGCAACCTGCGCGGCGACCTCCTGGCGACCACTCAGGATGGGATCGCGGGTGAGCCGGTCCAGGATCGGCTGCACCGCGGAGATCGCGCCATTGGCGCTGACCTCCAGGCGCACCTCGGGGGCCTGACCGCGCATCCCGGTGGCTTCCGCGGACCCGCCCAGGCTCGCGTGGGCCGGCGTTGCCAGCACCATGGCAGCCAGCATGGCCGCCAGGACGCCCGCCCCGAGGCGGCGCACCCACGAGCCGGCCCGCTGCGTTCCCATCCAGTGCACGATACTGCCGCCGCGTGGCCGCCGGGGACCTCGCGCGGGGGATCGATAGACTGCCCGAGAGGATCCCCCGGATGTGAGGACTGCAGGATTGGATGTGCGCTGGCTCAGCGCCCCGGAGGCCGAGGTTGAGGCAGCCATCACCGATGCGGGGGCGGAGGCGCACGATCCGCCGTCGTGGGTCCCCAGGAGACGCAGCCTGGTCGGATACGTCAGTGTCTGGTTGCTGCTGTGGTATCTCGCTGTGGTGTGGGTGAGCCTCGGTGTCCACATCGACGCCCGCGGCGGCTGGGAGCCGCGCGACATCCCCACCGTCACGGTGACGATGGGGATCGCGATCGGCTGGACGTGGGGCACGCTCCGGCTGTTCCGGTGGGCCGATCGGCCCAGCAGCAGTGCCCGGATCGCGGTGTGGCGGTCGAACCTGACCGCCCTGGCCAATGGTTTCGAACCCGAACCGGCCCGGCGGGCTCACTTCTCCTCCCTGATCACCGGTGAGCGCCGGACCGCGCGAGCCTACCCACGCTTCGTCGCCGACGGGGTCGAGTTCGGCACCCTCCAGGCCCACGGCCAGCACCCGTTGGCGTGGAACTACGTCAGGGTGGCGCTCCCGGCGCCGCAGCCGCACCTGATCCTGGATGCCACGGCGGACGGCCCGGCGCCACGGGAGTTGCCGCGCCCGGACCCCGGTCAGCAGATACTCCGCGGTGGCACGTTCGACCGGTCGTTCCGGGTCTTCGCCCCGCGCGCCTACGAGACCGACGCGATGTTCCTGCTCACCCCCGAGGTGATGGCCGCACTCGCCGACCACGCACCCCGCTTCAACATCGAACTGCGGGATGACAGTCTGGTCTTCTTCACCCGCTCCCTCCCCGGCTTCACCGAGCCCGGATCGTGGCGGACGGTGGGAGCGTTGCTGCGCGATGCGGTGCCCCCACTGCTGGCGCGCACGGAACGCTACCGGGACCAGGACCGGTCCCGGACCGGGCCGGGGTCCGAGCAGGAGGCCCACCGGCGCGCAGCCTTTGACGCGGCGATCAAGGACCTGGGCTCCTATTGGTTGCAGCGGGCACCAAGCATCGGCCCGGTCGGCAAGCGCCTGAGGATGCACAAGCCCGGGATCACCTGGTCGCGATTCCGGTTCGGTGTGCGCAACGTGGCCCTGTTCCTCCTCTACGTCACGCCGCTATCGGTGGCCTTCGGCGGCTTCGCCTCCGCGATCTTCGGTCGGTGACGCTGGCGCGCCCAGGCCAGGAAGGCGCGGGTCTGGCGCGGGCTGCGCAGCACCAGCACCCGGTCCACCGGTGGATCCTGGGCCCAGGAGCGGATCTGGGCGCGTTTGGATGCGAAGGACCGGAAGTGCCAGATGAGGATCGACTCGCGGGAGAACAACCGTCGGAAGGACTCGGTGTTGTCGTTGCAGATCCGCCGCTTGCCGAGAGCACGCCTCAGGCTGCGGCGCACCAACCTGCCCAGCGACACCGCCCGGGGATAATCCAGCGCCACGATCATCTCGACCCGTGGCAGCACCACATCCAGCCAGGCGCCGTAGGCGGTGTCCATCACCCAGGCATCCTGCGCCACGATCTGCTCAACCAGATTCCGCTGCTGGACCACCGGCCGGTTCACCCAGCCCGGCAGCCAGCCGATCTCATCATCGACGCTGACCGAGCGCACATCCAGCGTGCCACCGAGATCCCGGGCCAGGGTGGTCTTCCCGCTGCCCGTGACCCCGTAGATCAGGATCCGTTGTGCACGCACCGCCCCCACCGTACCGGCGTCCCTGCTGCGCGCCGACCCGCGGGAAAATCACCTCGCCCCGCACCCCGGCAACCGGGATCATCGCACTATGGAGAATTACCGGATCATCCCGCTGTCCGCCGCCGATGCCGACCGGCTCACTGCCACCGAGGTGTTGGTGTGGTTCCACGACCGGCCCGGGGTGAGCCCGCAGGAGTTCGTGGAGACCTTGGACCCGCAGATGATCTGGGGCGTGGAGTACACCGGTCCCGAGCCCGTGGCCCTCCCCGAGCCGCGCCCGCTGGCCGGCACTTTCGCCTCGTGGGACATGGATCTGACGGTTCCGGGGCCGGGTGAGAAGGTGCGCCGGGTTCCGATGGATGCCCTGACCTGGGTCGGGGTGCACCCGGACCATCGCCGGCGCGGCCTGTTGCGGTCGATGATCTCCCACCAAGTGCACCGGGTGCGTGAGCAGGGCCGCGCTGCGCTGGCCGGCCTGCACGCCTCGGAACCGGGGATCTACGGGCGATTCGGGTACGCGGTGGCCTCCCTGGACGTCACCCTCGCGCTGAACAAGGGCACCACGTTGGCCGCCCCGGAGCACATCGCGCGGTCGGCGGAGGGCATCAGCACCCGCCTGCTGCCCGCGTCGCAGTCCGCCGACCTGATCCAGCAGGTGCACCGCGCCACCACGGCCGCCACTCTGGGGGCGGTGGCCCGCCGCGACGCCCAGGGCGACACCTGGTGGATTGACCACGCAGTCGAGCGGGGCAGCAAGGAACCGTTGCTGGTGCTGCTCGCCCAGCGCGACCAGGCCCCGGTGGGATACGCGATCCTGCGGCGGCAGAGCAAGTGGTCGGATCAGGAGTTGCCCGCGGGCAAGGTACAGGTGTGGGAGATGGCCGCCACCGACTCCCCCGCCCTGCTGGCGCTGGGCCGGCGCCTGGTCGACTTCGACCTGACCGCCACCGCGGAGTTGCCGAACCGCACCCTGGACGATCCGTTGCTGTGGTGGGCCGGTGGCCCGCGGGCCGCCGGGGTGCGCGCCGGGGACAGCCTGTGGCTGCGGATCGTGGACCTCGCGGCGGCGCTGACCCAGCGCGGATACGCCGCCCCGTGCGACGTGGTCCTGGACGTCACCGACCAGATGTGCGCGCCGAACGCCGGGAGGTGGCACCTGCAGGTCGGCGCCGATGGCACCGGGCGGTGCCGAAGGACCGACGACGACGCGCACCTGCGCCTGGACGTGTCCGACCTGGCCGCGGCTTACCTGGGCAACCGATCGATCGCCGGCCAGGCGGCTGCCGGTTACGTCACCGAGGTGTGCCCGGGCGCGGTGGCCGAACTGTCCCGTGCGATGCGCACCGACACCGCCCCGTACGGCGCGCTGATGTTCTGATCAGCCAGACCCGAATAGCGGCGCGTAGCCGCATTCTGTGCTACAGTTCCGTAGTGGGAGTTGAGTGGACCCTCAGCGCTGACAAGCACGGTGTGACCCGTGAGGACGCGCTGTACGCGATGATGCACGCCGAAGCAACGGCAGAGGTTGACGGCGAGCCAGGTGAGCAGACCATCGTGTACGTCGGTCACCCACATGAGCAGACCGACCGCTACCTGGAGGTAATCGCTGCGCATCGTCCGCCGAGGACGATCATCATCTTCCATGTCATGCCTCTCACCGACAACTTTCGTCACCTGCTGTACGAAGGAGAAGCACAATGACCGACAAGTACGACGACCTCGCCGCCGGTGCCGAGCGTGGCGACCTGACCGTGAAACTGGGCACCGTCCGCCGCGGGGAGGCCGCTGCTGCTGCCGCTCGTAGTGCCCTGATGGATGCCACCGGCGCGACCACCGAACAAGAGGTCGTGCAGATCGCCGTCGGGCGTCCCCCGGCGGGGACGAAGCGGGGCCCGTCACCCGTGGTCCGGGCGCGCGTTCCCCAGGCTCTCAAGGATCGAGTGCATGCCCTTGCCGAGCGTGAGCAACGCGACGAGTCCGACATCGTGCGCGAGGCCGTCGCTGCCTATGTCAAGTTGCGTGAGGTTTCGTGACTCGGTAACTGCTCCCAGTCGATGATCACATCGGCGCGGTTCCGGGTGGTGGCCACCAGGGCCGCGTTGGCGGCATCGGAGCCGTCGGTGAAGGCCAGCGCCTGTGCATGCGACTTGCCACCGGCCAGGTGCCGGGCCAGCAGCCATTCGCGCCGGACGTCCGCGGCAGTGTGCACGTACCAGGTCTCCTTGACCAACCCGGGAACCTGATCCCACGGAGCAGTGGGCAGCAACAGATAGTTGCCCTCGGTCAGCACCACCTCATCGTCCGGGTGCACCGGGACCGCCGATCCGATCGGTTGTTCCACCGCCCCGCGCACATAGAACGGCGCATAGACGGTGCCGGTGGTCTGCCTGCGCAGCCGGTGCAGCAGCGCGAGGTAACCATCGGCGTCGAAGGTGTCCGGGGCGCCCTTACGTTCCGCCCGGCCCAGGCGCTCCAATTCGGCCTGCGCCAGATGGAAGCCATCCATCCCGACGACGGCGCACCTCACCTGCTCGGCGCGCAGCGCCTGTGCCAGGGCGGCGGTCAGCGTGGATTTCCCGGCGCCGGGCGGTCCAGTGACCCCGACGATCACCCGCCCCGCGCCCCGCAAGCGCTGGATGCGCGCGAGGAGGTCATCGAGGTGCTCCGCAGTCGCGCGGAACCGCACTGGTCCGGTGGCAGGCATCAAGGGGTCCGCTGCGCCCGCGCGGAGGCAAACAGGCACAAGGTGGCGGCCATGGCCAGGTTGAGGGACTCCGCGTGCCCGCCGATCCCGATGCGCACTACGGCGTCGGTCAACCCACGTTCAGCCAGGGTCAGCCCGTGGGCCTCGTTACCGAACACCCACATCGTGGGGCGCCTCAGGTCCACCGCCCCCACCGCACCTGCGCCGTCGCTCTGGCCGGCCGCAGCATCGGCGAGGTCGTCCAGATCGACGGTGCCCTCGCCGTCAGCTGCCAGCACCTGAAATCCCGCAGCACGGGCCTGCGCCACGGCGCCGGCCAGGTCCGCGCCGGTGGTCACCGGCAGGTGGAATACCGACCCTGCGCTGGAGCGCACTGTCTTGGGGTTGTGCAGTTCCACACTGGCCTCGGACAGGATCACCCCACCGGCACCGGCGGCATCGGCAGCCCGGATCACCGTTCCCGCATTACCAGGGTCGCGAACCTCGTGCAGGTAGACGACCAGCGTCCCGGTGAGAGCGGCGGGCACCGGGGCCGGCTCGATCCGGCCGATGGCCAGCACCCCCTGGGCGTCCGGGCTCATCGCCTCCAGCACCGGCTCGGTGCCGGTCAGTGTGTCCCGTGGGGCCACCTGCCGGGCCAGTTCGGCAATGTCAGGATGCCGCCCAGCTGCCTGCGGGGTGAGGAACACCTGCACAACCACATCCGGCCGGTGCCTGAGCACGGCTCGCACTCCCTGGGGGCCCTCGATGAGGAACCGGCCCTGCCGCACACGCACCGAACGCCCGGACAACGACCGGATCCGGCGGACCCGCGGGGCGCGCGGGTCGATCAGATCAGTCATGTCCGGGCGTTCTGGTGGGTGTGTTCGGTCGGCTCAAGCCGAGGCCGGGGCGTTCACATCCTCCGGCAGGGCGTTCTTGGCCACCTTCACCAGCGCCGCGAAGGCTTCGGTGTCGTTGACGGCCAGGTCAGCCAGGACGCGGCGGTCCACCTCCACCTGGGCCAGTTTCAGGCCCTGGATGAACCGGTTGTAGGTCAGGCCGTAACTACGCGCGGCGGCATTGATCCGCTGGATCCACAGCCGACGGAAGTCACCCTTGCGGGCCCGGCGGTCGCGGTAGGCGTAGTTGAGTGAGTGGTCGACCTGTTCCTTGGCCTTGCGGTACAGCCGGGACCGCTGCCCGCGGTAGCCGCTGGCGCGCTCCAGTGTCGTCCGGCGCTTCTTATGGGCGTTGACCGCCCGCTTGACGCGTGCCACGTGATGCTCCTTGGTTGGTGGTGCCGGGCGCTTACTTGCCGAGCAGTTTCTTGGTCTTCTTGGTGTCCGCGGGTGAAACGACCACGTCGTTCACCAGCCGGCGCGCCTGGCGCTTGCTTCGTTCCTGGAACTTGTGCACGTGGCGCGCACGCTGGCGCATGATCTTCCCCGAGCCGGTGACGCGGAAGCGCTTCTTGGCACCGGAGTTGGTCTTGTTCTTGGGCATGGCCTCTTCCTTGATCTTCCCGGCACACCGGCCGGGACGTGGTGCGGACGTCTCAGGACGACGTTGCCGCGTCGTTCTGCTGAGCTTCTTCTCGAGCCTGACGGTCGCGCCGCTGCTGGCTGCGCGCCTCGGACTTCTTGGTGTTCGGGCCGAGCACCATGGTCATGTTCCGTCCGTCCTGGCGCGGCACGGACTCCACGTGACCGAGTTCTTCCACATCCTCGGCCAGGCGCTGCAGCAGCCGCATACCCATCTCCGGCCGGGACTGCTCGCGTCCGCGGAACATGATCATGACCTTGACCTTGTCCCCGCCCTTGAGGAACCGCTCGACGTGACCCTTCTTGGTGGCGTAGTCGTGCTCGTCGATCTTGAGCCGGAACCTGATTTCCTTCAGGACCGTGTGTGCCTGGTTGCGCCGTGCGTCACGGGCCTTCATGTCCGACTCGTACTTGAACTTGCCGTAGTCCATGAGCTTGGCAACCGGCGGCCGGGCGTCCGGCGCGACCTCGACCAGGTCGAGATCGGCCTCGGCGGCAAGGCGCAGCGCGTCTTCGACCCGGACAACTCCTACCTGCTCGCCGCTCGGGCCGACCAGGCGTACTTCCGGGACGCGAATCCGATCGTTGATGCGGGGATCGCTGATGTGTGGCTCCTTCGTGAGGTGATCTGCTTCCACCCACGAGAAAGGCCCCCGCGGGTGTGCGGAGGCCTGTGGTCTGAGCGCTTGCTCGTGCGGACATCGACTGCCCGCGACCGGGACCCAGGCTCTGGTGCGGCGTGACCCGTTCGGTCGAGCAGGGGTGGGAGTGGCTCCGCTTGGTCCGGTCCGTCAGGACCGGTTGGTCAGCGATGAGTCTAACACGCACGCAACCGCAACTGAACGGAGTCGACACGTTCGGCGACAAGATCACACCGAGCCAGTTCCGCCCCGGCCCGGGACGTGATCCGGTCCACCTGCGCGCGGGACAGCCCTGCTGGTACCCCCAGGACCACCCGGGTGGCCCCGTCCGGTGCGTCTTCCAGTTCCACCGCCGCCACCCCCGGCACCGTGCGCAGTGCCGCACCGACCTGGTCACGCAACTGCTCGTCGTCGGCCGGTGGCACCCAGGTACGGCCCTGAGCCAGCGCCCACACCGCGGGCCGGGGCACCAGCACCGGGACCGGGCCGGCCGGGTCCAGCACGAGCAGGCCGTCGGACTCGGTCACTGTGGCCAGGGCCACCTGCGGACCGGGCACCGGGATCGGGCGGGCGTCCGTGCGCCAGGCGTGCAGGGTAGCCAGCGCCGAGAACACCGGCATCGCCGAGCGCCCATCGGGCGTGGCCACCGTGACCATGGCCGCCGAGGCCTGCTTCTCCCCCGCAATCGCCACGACCGGTACCAGCAGACGAGCCCGGCCCAGGGCATCGACCACCGCCCGCAGCCGCTCCTCGGCACCGGTCAGCGCCAGGGCCGCACCCAGATGGGGGTCAGTGCTGCCGTCATCGCCGGCGAAGGCCGACGTCGGCGGCAACTCCCGGGCCATCAGGAGCGCCCGGCCACATCCAGGGCCTGGCCGAGGGTGAACGCACCGGCGTACAGAGCCTTGCCCACGATCGCCCCCTCGACGCCGATCGGGGTGAGTTCGGCCAGGGCCGCGATGTCGGCCAGGCTGGAGATCCCCCCGGATGCCACCACCGGGGCGTCGGTGCGGGCACACACCTGGGTGAGCAGGTCGGTGTTCGGGCCTCGCATGGTGCCGTCCTTGGTGACGTCGGTGACGACGTAACGTGCGCACCCGTCTGTCTCCAGGCGCTCCAGCACCTCCCACAGGTCCCCACCCTCCCGGGTCCAGCCGCGGGCGGCCAGGGTGGTGCCACGCACATCCAGCCCGACGGCGATCCGGTCCCCGTACTCCCCGATCACCCTGGCCGTCCACTGCGGGTCCTCCAGTGCCGCGGTGCCCAGGTTCACGCGAGCGCAGCCCGTGGCCAGGGCGCGCTGTAGCGATTCGTCATCGCGGATCCCGCCGGACAGTTCCACGTCGATATCCAGCGCGCCGACCACCTCGGCGAGCAGGTCGGCGTTGGAACCGCGTCCGAACGCGGCGTCCAGGTCCACCAGGTGCACCCAGGAGGCGCCGTCGCGCTGCCAGGTCAGCGCTGCCTCCAGTGGTGGGCCGTAGTTGGTCTCGGTGCCGGCTTCTCCCTGCACCAGGCGCACGGCCTGGCCCTGCGCCACGTCAACGGCGGGGAGTAGTTCAAGTGTGCTCAAGGGTCTCCTCAGGTCAGGGTGGTCAGCCAGTTGCGCAGCAGCGCGGCGCCGGCGGCGCCGGACTTCTCCGGGTGGAACTGGGTGGCGCTGAGCGATCCGTTCTCCACCGCGGCCACGAACCGGGTGTTCCGCTCGGGACTGCCGTGGGTGGACCAGGTGGTGCGCAGGTGCGCCGGGGCGGACCGGGCGGCGTAGGAGTGTACGAAGTAGAACCGCTCCTGCTCCAGTCCGGCGAACAGGGCGCTGTCCGGTGGTGGCTCGAGGGTGGACCAGCCCATATGCGGGACCACGGGGGCGTCCAGGCGCTCCACCCGGCCGGCCCAGTGTCCCAGGCCGCGGGTGTGCACGCCGTGCTCGAGTCCGTCGCTGAACATCACCTGCAGGCCCACGCAGATGCCCAGCACCGGCCGGCCGGCGGCCAACCGCGCACCGATCATCTGCGGTGCTCCGACCTGTTCCAGGGCGACCATCACCGAGGCGAAGGCCCCCACGCCGGGCACCACCAAGCCGTCGGCGCCCGCTACCGCCTCGGGCCGGGCGGTCAGGTCCACCCGCGCCCCGGCTCGGCGCAGGGCTCGGACCACCGAGCGCACGTTCCCCGATCCGTAGTCCAGCACCGCTACCCGCGGCACGAGCGGGATGGTCATTGCTTTTTGCGCCGTCGGGTTCCGAACAGGCCCCCGGGGCGCTGTACCTTGGCCGGATCGATCCGTCCGGGCGCATCCAGTGGGTCCAGGGCGCCGATCAGCAGGGACTCCAGGACGTCGTCGGCATTCGCCAGCACCAGCCCGGCCGGCACCTCCTTCCCCGGTTCCCCGCCGGTGTACTCCCGGCCGGTGATGGTGCCGCTGGGCCCGTCCTGCCCGCTGCCGAGGTTCGCGGTGAGCAGCACCACCCCGAGTTTGGCCGTGCGGGACAGGGTCTGGGCCAAGTCCACGGCCTCGGCCGGGGCGCCGGTGAGCAGCAGTTCGGTCTCATCGACGGGGCCGGTGATGGTGCGCACGGCCAGCGCCCCGTTCCTGGAGGCGATCACGTGGGCGTCGATGGAGGCCATCGCGCACAGCGCGGCCAGGGCCGCGGCCGAACGGATCGGGGTCAGCACCACCGCGATGATCCGGCGCTGGTCGGTGCTTTCGGTGCCCGCACTGCCGTCGGCGTGATCAATCTCATCAGGGCGCTCGGTCGGCGCGGCGGCGGGGCGGTCGGGTTCGGTGGCCTGACCGAACTCGGCCGCGAAGGCGGCGTCGAAGGCCGCCTGGTCGAAGGCGTCGCCGTTGAGGCGTTCGTCCTCGACCCGCTCCTCACGGTCGCCGTCGTCATCCCCGGGCGGTACCGCGGTCACAACGCCCCCTTGGTGGAGGGCACCCCGTCCACCCGCGCGTCGGGTGCGACCGCTGCGCGCAGCGCCCTGGCCAACGCCTTGAACTGGGCCTCGGCGATGTGGTGCGGGTCCCGCCCGGAGAGCAGGTGAACGTGCAGGCAGATTCCGGCGTGGTAGGCCAGCGACTCGAAGACGTGCCCGGTGAGGGAGCCGGTGAAGTGCCCGCCGATCAGGTGGTGGGCCTGGGCCTCCGGCTCCCCGGAGTGCACCACGTAGGGACGCCCGGAGATGTCCACCACGGCCCGGGCCAGGGCCTCGTCCAGCGGCACCAGGGCGTCACCGAATCGAGCGATGCCGCGCTTGTCCCCCAGGGCCTGGCGCAGGGCCTGGCCGAGCGCGATCGCGGTGTCCTCCACGGTGTGGTGGGCGTCGATCTCGGTGTCGCCCTCGGCCCGGACGGTCAGGTCGATCAGGGAGTGCTTGCCCAGCGCGGTGAGCATGTGGTCGTAGAACGGCACTGTGGTGGAGATGTCGGTGGCGCCGGTGCCATCCAGGTTGACCTCGACGCTGACGGTGGACTCCGACGTGCTGCGTTCGACCTTCGCGGTGCGTGAACTCACCGGCTGGTCACCTCCTTCAATGCGCCGCGGAAGGCGGCCATGTCCGCTTCGGTCCCGATCGAGACCCTCAAGTATCCCGCAGGCCCAGTCTCCCTGATCAACACACCTCGGTCCACCAGCCCCTGCCAGATGCGGTGCCGGTCGGTGAAGGTGCCGAACAGCACGAAATTCGCGTCGGAGTCCGCAACCGTGAAGCCCTGCGCACGCAGCCATGCCACGCATTCATCGCGCGTGACGCGCAGTGCGGCCACGCCCTCCTGCAGCACCGGTGCGTGGGCCAGGGCGGTGCGGGCCACCGCCTGGGTGATGGCCGAGAGGTGGTAGGGCAGCCGGACCACGCGCAGGGCATCGACCACCTCTGCGGCCGCGGCCAGGTAGCCCACCCGGGCGCCGGCGAAGGCGAAGGCCTTCGACATGGTCCTCGCCACCACCAGGTGCGGGTGGTAGGGCCGGATGCTCAACGCGCTGGCCGTGCCCTCCCGCCGGAACTCTGCGTAGGCCTCGTCGATCACCACGAGGCTAGCGGCGCCGTCGGGGCCGGTGTCGGTGGTCCCGGCGGCGATCGCGCTGATGGTCTCGATGTCCATCGCGGTACCGGTGGGGTTGTTCGGGCTGGCGATCAGGACGACGGCGGGGCGCACCTGCGCGATCTGCTCCAGCGCGTGCTCGGCGCCCAGGCGGAAGTCCGGCGTCCGCGTGCCGGCGACGTAGGTGGTGAAGGTGTCCCGGGCGTACTCGGGGTACATCGAATAGGTCGGCGCGAAGGACAGCACCGTCCGGCCCGGGCCGCCGTAGGCCTGCAGCAGGTGCAGCATGACCTCGTTCGAACCGTTGGCGGCCCAGATGTTCTCCGCCCGCAGTTCATCCGCACCGGACTCGACCGCCAGATAGCCGGCCAGTTCGGTCCGTAGGCCCACGAAGTCCCGGTCCGGGTACCGGTTCACACCCGCCGCGGCGCGGGCGACGGAATCGGCGATGTCGGCCACCACCTGCTCCGGTGGCGGGTAGGGGTTCTCGTTGGTGTTCAACGGGACCGGCACGTCCAACTGGGGGGCGCCGTAGGGTTCGATCCCGATCAGGTCCGGGCGTAGCGGCAGGGTCACACCGGTGAGTCTAGAACGTGTGCCCCGGCGGTCGGCCCCGCGCCCGGCGCGGAAGCGTCAGCAGATTCGCTCCGTCGCGCTTCCGCGGGAGCGTCGGGAGGCACTGTCCGAGAGATCTGCGGCCTGGCCTCCCACATCGCCGCGTTCACCTGCCGGTTCCTGGAGTCGCTGTCCGCGTTCGACGCCGTCGACGGCGGGCGTCAGCACGGCTTCGTCTCAGCCAGCCACTGGCTCAGTTGGCGCTGCGGGATGAGTCCCACGGCCGCGCGCGAGCACATCCGGGTAGCCCGGGCGCTCCCGGGGCTGCCGCTGATCAGCGTCGACTTTCAAGCGGGCCTGCTCAGTTACTCCAAGGTTCGCGCCCTGACGTCGCCCGTGGAGCCGGTGCGAACCAATTGGCACGGGACTACCTGGGCAGTACCGATCCCAACGGGCCATCGACTGCTTCCGGCTCAGCAGCGGCGCCGGAAGGGGCTGAGGAACATGCCAGGCGTCGGTCGGCTCTGCCAGGCTCGAACTCGGCCCGGCGCTGCACCCTGAGATCGCGCGACGGCTGACGTGTGACACCGGCGTGGTGCTACACCTGCACGATGGCGACACGGCCTACAACGCGGTGCCGAGCACCCATCCGGGCCGCACCATCGACGTCGGGCAGCGCACCCGCACATCCAATGCCGCCCTCATGCGAGTGCTGCGGGCGCGCGATCAGGGGTGCCGCTTCCCGGCTTGTGACCGGCGCCGGTACATCCATGTGCAGCACTGGGCCCACGGCGGGCCGATCGAACTGGACAACCTCGTGCTGCTGTGCGGTCAGCACAACCGTCTGCTCCATGAGGGCGGCTTCGCACTGACGATGAGGCGCGACCACGTCCAGGTCATCGACCCCGACGGGATGCCTCTCCCCGGGGTTTGCGACCTCGGTCCTGCCCCGCCGGACGCACCGACCGGAACCGAGGTCCCCGCGGACCCGGCGCATGGCGAGGCCCTGAGCCCCGTCAACGGTGGGCCGATGAACCTGAAGTGGGCCGTCAGCGTGATCGCGGGCAACTGGGAGATCGAGCGCCTGCGGGCGGCCCGCCAGTGGTCATACCCGGCTGCCGCGGCCTAGCCGGAGACTCCCGCGCCAAGTGCGGGGGACGGGCCCGGCGGGGAGCGCTACTCCGGCACGATCGTCGGTGCGTCGCTGTTCCTGTTGGTGCGGTACTGGTTCACCAGCCGCTGCAGCGGGATGGTGCCGTCCTGCCAGGGGAGCAGGATCCACAGCACGATGTACAGGGTGGGTCCGAGCACCGGCAGCAGCATCGCAACAATCATCAACACCCGCACCAGCACCACGTCGAGATTGGTGGCGTCGGCGATGCCGCCGGCGAGGCCGGCCAGCACCCGGCGTGGTCCGCGCCGGAAGCCGAGATTACGGATGACGTCGAAGAAGGAGTCCATGGACCCAAGAGTAGGGAACCGCTGGCAACGTGCGCCATCGGGGAACACCCGGAGACGACCCTGAGCCTCCGCCCCTACTCCGTCCGGCGAAGCACTACGGCGGTGCCGTGGGCCGGTAGGTCCTCCGCCGCGGCCAGGGCCACGAGGTGGTCGGTGACCTCGGCGAGACCGGCCGCGTCGTAGTCGATCACCTGCATCGACTTCAGATAGGCCATCACCCCCAGGCCGCTGGCGAACCGTGCGGTCCCACCGGTGGGCAGCACGTGGTTGGACCCAGCCAGGTAGTCCCCCAGCGGCACCGGCGAGTGGGAGCCGAGGAAGATCGCTCCGGCGTTGTGCACCCGCTCGGCCACCTGCGCGGCATTGCGGGTGTGGATCTCCAGGTGCTCGGCCGCATAGGCGTTGACGACCTGCACGCCCTGGTCCAGGTCCTGCACCAGCACCACCGCCGACTGCGGGCCGGTCAGCGCCCGCCGGATCCGCTCGGCATGCTTGGCCAACTCGGTCTGGGCCTCGATCTGCCCGGCGACCTGATCGGCCAGCGCTCCCGAGTCGGTGATCAGGACCGAGGCCGCCGCCGGATCGTGCTCGGCTTGGGAGATCAGGTCCGCGGCCACATAGGCGGGTTGCGCGGTCTCATCGGCCAGGACGGCGATCTCGGTGGTGCCGGCCTCGGAGTCGATGCCGACCAGACCCAGTACCGCGCGTTTGGCCGCCGCCACGTAGATGTTGCCCGGGCCGGTGATCACGTCGACCGGTTCGCAGGCATTCTCCGCCCCGGCTCCCGGCGCGGCCTCGACACCGTGGGCGAACATGCCCACCGCCTGAGCGCCCCCGACGGCGTAGACCTCCTCCACCCCGAGCAGGGCGCAGCTGGCCAGCACCACCGGATCGGGCCAGCCGTCGTTGTCCTTCTGTGGCGGACTGGCCACCGCCAGTGCCGTCACCCCGGCCTCCTGGGCCGGCACCACGTTCATCACCACCGAGGAGGGGTAGACCGCCAGTCCCCCGGGTACGTACAGACCCACCCGACGCACCGGGACCCACCGCTGGTGGACCTGTGCACCGGGGCCGAAGGTGGTGCGGGCGGCGCCGGGTAACTGGGCGCGGTGGGCTTTCCGGGCCCGACCGATCGCCTCGGTGAGCGCCGCCCGCAGATCCGGGACGAGCCCGGCCAGTGCCCGGGCGAGCACCTCCTGCGGCACCCGCATGGAGGCCGGTGTCACGCCGTCGAACGCCTCGGTGTAGTCCGCGATCGCCGGGGCCCCCTCCTGGCGGACACGTTCCAGGATGGGCCTGACGGTCTCGATCGCGGCCGCAACGTCCACCTCGGCCCGGGGAAGCACCCGGCGCAGGTGGGCCGCAGAGGGTGCGGTGTTACGAAGGTCGATCGTGCGCATCACGAGGCATGAGTCTACGCGCGCTGCCATGATGAGGTGATGCCCTCAACACCGCAGACCGATCCGCAGGACGTGGCGATTCGCGACGAGATGATCCGGCTGGGCCAGTTCCTCAAGTTAGCCGGCGTCGCCGAGGACGGGATCGAGGTCAAGGCGCTGCTCGCCGAGGCCGCGGTGACCGTCAACGGTGAGATCGAGGCACGCCGCGGCAGGCAACTGAACCGCGGGGATGTCATCGGCATCGAAACACCGGCCGGCTGGACCTATCTGCGGGTGAGCGGGTGAGATCAGTGCTGCTCAGGCCACGCAGTGCGGCCCCAGCAGCGCCTTGAGGTCCCCGTACAGCGCGGGCGTGCGCTCCACCCGGAGCTGATCGTCCAGCCGAAGCACGGTGGCCCGGCCGGGTGAGGTCAGTCGCAGCCGCACCTCGGTCACACCGGGGTGGGTGGACAGGATGTCGCGCAACTGCTGGACCACCGGGGTGGTGCAGCGGTACTCGGCGAGGCTGACCGTCATCGGGGCATCATCGCTGACCGACACGTCCGGCAGGGACATCTCCATCGCCTGCAGGGCCAGGGAGTCGTCGCGCCGGCGCAACCGGCCGCGCAGCACCACCACGGTGTCCTCGGCCAGGGCGGTGGAGTAGGCCAGGTAGGTCTCCCCGAAGAACATCACCTCGACGCTGCCGGCCATGTCCTCGATGGTCACCGCCGCCCAGGTGTTGCCCTGCTTGGAGACCTTGCGGGCGACCGAGGTGATCAGCCCGGCCACGGTGACGGTGGACCCGTCAGGTCGCGCCTCATCGGCCAGCAGGGTCGCGATCGGCACATCGGCGGCCTTGGTGAGCACGTGCTCGATACCGGACAGCGGATGGTCGGAGACGTACAACCCGAGCATCTCGCGCTCGAAGGCGAGTTTCTGCTTCTTGTCCCACTCGGGCAGGTCGGGGACCTCCACGGTCAGGGACACCTCGTCATCGGCGTCACCGAGTCCGGCGAACAGGTCGAACTGGCCCTCGGCCTCCTTCCGCTTGACCCCGATCACGGCGTCAACGGCCTGCTCGTGGATGAGCAGCAACGACCGGCGGGTGTGTCCCAGGGAGTCGAACGCACCGGCTTTGATCAGCGATTCGATGGTGCGCTTGTTGCACACCACCGCAGGCACCTTGTCCAGGAAGTCCGTGAAGGAGGTGAAGGCGCCCTTGTCCGCACGGGTGGCCACGATCGCCCTGACGACGTTGTCACCGACGTTGCGGACCGCCCGCAGCCCGAACCGGATGTCATCGCCCACCGGGGTGAATGTTCCCTCGGAGGCGTTCACATCCGGGGGCAGCACCGTGATGCCCATCCGGCGGCACTCGTTCAGATAGAGGGCGGACTTGTCCTTGTCATCCCGGGTGGAGGTGAGCAGGGCGGCCATGTACTCGGCCGGGTAGTGGGCCTTGAGGTAGGCGGTCCAGTAGGACACCAGCCCATAGGCCGCGGAGTGGGCCTTGTTGAAGGCGTAGTCACTGAACGGGACCAGGACTTCCCACAGCGCCTTGATCGCCGCCTCGGGATAGTCCCGCACACGCATCCCGGCGTGGAACTTGTCGAACTCGGCGTCCAGGACCTCCCGCTTCTTCTTGCCCATCGCCCGGCGGAGCAGGTCCGCCTCACCCAGGGTGTACCCGGCGAGTTTCTGGGCGATCTCCATCACCTGCTCCTGGTAGACGATCAGCCCATAGGTGGTGCCGAGGATCTCGTCCAGGGGCCCGGCCAGTGCCGGGTGCAGCGGGGTGATGTCCTGCAGGCCGTTCTTGCGCAGGGCGTAGTTGGTGTGGGAGTTGGCGCCCATCGGGCCGGGCCGGTACAACGCACCGACCGCGGAGATGTCCTCGAAGTTGTCCGGGCGCATCTGCCGTAGCAGCGTGCGCATCCCGCCACCGTCGAGCTGGAACAGACCGAGGGTGTCGCCGCGCCCGAGAAGTGCGTAGGTCTCGCGGTCGTCCATCGGCAGGTCCTCGACGATCACCGGGTCCTTGCCGTTGACCTCGATGTTGATCAGCGCGTCTTCCAGGATGGTCAGGTTCCGCAGGCCCAGGAAGTCCATCTTCACCAGGCCCAGGTCCTCCCCGGCGGGGAAGTCCACCTGGGTGATGACCGCACCATCCTGCTCGCGCCGCATGATCGGGATGATGTCGATCAGCGGCTCGCTGGCGATGATCACTCCGGCGGCGTGCACACCCCACTGGCGCTTCAGGCCCTCCAGGCCCTTGGCCGTCTCGAGTACTTTGGCCGCGTCGGGGTCCTCGCTGATGAGTTGGCGGAACTCCCCGGCCTCGGCGTAGCGGGAGTCATCGGCGTTGAACATCCCCGCCAGGGAGACATCCTTGCCCATCACCGCCGGCGGCATCGCCTTGGTGAGTTTCTCACCCATCGCGAACGGATAGTCCAGGACCCGGCTGGCGTCCTTCAGCGCCTGCTTGGCCTTGATGGTGCCGTAGGTGACGATGTAGGCGACTTTGTCCTCGCCGTACTTGTCCGAGACGTAGCGGATCACCTCGCCGCGGCGGCGCTCATCGAAGTCGATGTCGAAGTCGGGCAGGCTCATCCGCTCGGGGTTGAGGAACCGCTCGAAGATCAGCCCGTTCTTCAGCGGGTCCAATCCGGTGATGCCCATCGCGTAGGCGGCCATCGACCCGGCTCCCGAGCCACGGCCCGGGCCCACCCGGATGCCCTGGGACTTGGCCCAGTTGATGAAGTCGGCCACCACCAGGTAGTAGCCGGCGTACCCCTTGGAGGTGATCACCTCGTGCTCGTAGTTCGCCTGGGCGCGCACATCGTCGGGAATGCCGTTCGGGTAACGCTGGTGCAACCCGAGTTCGACCTGCTGGGTGAAGTAGGAGACCTCGTCCTCACCCTCGGGAACCGGGAAGTGCGGCATGTACCGACCGACCTCCTCGGTGAAGGTGACCTCACACTGCTCGGCCACCAGCAGGGTGTTGTCGCACGCCTGGGGGTAGTCGCGGAACAGCTCACGCATCTCCGCACCGGACTTGAGGTAGAACTCCTCTCCCTCGAAGGCGAACCGGGACCCGCCCTGCGCGTATGACGGCTCGGTGAGCCGGGAACCGGAGTTCACGCACAGCAGCGCCTCGTGGGCGTGAGCGTCCTCGCGCTTGGTGTAGTGCAGGTCGTTGGTGGCCAGCAGCGGCGCGCCGATGTGCTCGGCCAGCCGGATCAGGTCGGTGATGGTCCGGCGTTCGATCTCGATGCCGTGATCCATGATCTCGACGTAGTAGTTCTCCCGCCCGAAGATGTCCTGCAACTCGGTGGCGGCCCGGACCGCCTCGTCCCACTGGCCCAGGCGCAGGCGGGTCTGCACCTCCCCCGACACACAACCGGTGGTGCCGATCAACCCCTCGGCGTAGGTGGACAGCAGGTCCCGGTCCATCCGGGGCCACTTGCCCATCTGACCTTCCAGGGACGCCAGCGAACTCATCCGGAACAGGTTGTGCATCCCGGTGTTGTTCTTGGCCAGCAACGTCATGTGCGTGTAGGCGCCGCGGGCGGAGACGTCATCACCGCCCTGGGAGCCCTCCCCCCATTGCACGCGGGTCTTGTCGAACCGGGAGGTACCCGGGGTGACGTAGGCCTCCACGCCGATGATCGGATTGATGTCGTGCTTGCGGGCGGTGCGCCAGAAGTCGTAGGCCCCGAAGAGATACCCGTGGTCGGTCGTGGCCAGCGAGGTCTGCCCGAGCCGGGCTGCCTCGGCGAACAGATCGTCCAACCGTGCCGCCCCGTCCAGCATCGAGTACTCGGTGTGGACGTGCAGGTGAGCGAAATCGGCGGCCATGGCACCCGAGTCTAGGCGGGCTCGCCCACAGCAGCCGGACGGCTCACCGGGCGCGTGCGTGGACCGGGCATAGGGTGGCAGCATGGGCACGAGCAAGCGATGGCACGAGGTAGTCCGGGCAGCCGGTTTGGACGACGGTGAGGGTGGGACACGGCCCACGATCTTCGCCGAGATGACGGCGCTGGCCCAGCGGACCGGGGCGTTGAACCTGGGTCAGGGCTTTCCCGACTCCGACGGCCCGGCCACGGTCACCGAGGCCGCGCGCACCGCTATCGCCGAGGGGATGAACCAGTACCCGCCGGGCAACGGGATCGTGCCGTTACGGGAAGCGATCGCGGCGCATCAGAGCCGCCACTACGGCATCGACCTGGACCCCGGCAACCAGATCACGGTCTCCAACGGGGCCACCGAGGCGATCGCGGCGTCGATCCTGGCCCTGGCCGGACCGGGCGATGAGGTGCTGACTCTGGAGCCCTACTACGACTCCTACGCCGCCGTGATCGCGATGGCCGGCGCCACCCACGTGAGCGCTCCGCTGGTGGGCCACGCCGATCAGGGGTTCACCGTGGACGCCGAGGCCCTGCGGGCTGCTTTCAGTGAGCGCACCGCCGTGGTGCTGCTGAACAGCCCGCACAACCCCACCGGTGCGGTGCTCAGCGCCGAGGACCTGGCGCTGATCGCCGAACTGGCCATCGCCCACGACGCGGTCGTGGTCTCGGACGAGGTCTATGAGCACCTGACCTACGACGGCGCCCGGCACATCCCGATCGCCACCCTGCCGGGCATGTTCGAGCGGACGGTGACGATCTCCTCGGCGGGCAAGACGTTCTCGGTGACCGGTTGGAAGGTGGGCTGGGCCAGCGGTCCGGCGGATCTGATCACGGCACTGGTCAGCATCAAGCAGTTCCTCACCTACACCGGCGGCGCCCCGTTCCAGCCCGCGGTGGCCACCGCCCTGAACCTGGAGATCACCCCCGGTCCTGATCAGCACTGGGTCGGCGAACTCGCCGCCGACCTGTCCGCCCGGCGCGACCTGCTCATGACGGGCCTGACCGAGGCGGGCTTCGAGGTCGTGCGGCCGCGGGGATGCTACTTCGTCATCGCCGATTCCTCGACGTGGCTGGAACGGCACGGTCTGGCCGACGGAGCGGCGCTGTGCCGCGCCCTGCCGGAGTTGGCCGGGGTGGCCGCGGTGCCGGTGAGTGCCTTCACCGTGCCCGGCAGCCGGGCCGACCGGGATCTCGCCGCATCGGTGCGGTTCACCTTCACCAAGTCCTGGGACGTGCTCAACGCGGCTCTGCAGCGTCTGGCGCAGACGTCAGCACCTTGACCGCGTCGCGGTGCCACATCCTGGCATCGAGGTAGCGCTCGGCGCCGATCTCGTACCCCAGGGACTCGTAGAAGGGCAGCGCGGTCTCCTGGGCGGACAACTCCACCCGCACCTGCCCGTCGACGGCGAACTCGGTGTAGGCGATCCGTTCCAGCTCGGCCATCAGGGCCCGACCGACCCCCTGGCCCCGGGCCTCGGTGAGAACCGCGACCCTGGTGGCGTGCACGACGCCCGGCTGCTCGGCGTCGGTCAGCATCCGCGCGGTTCCCACGTCGCGGAAGTCGGGGTCCACCGCGATCAGGTGCACGCTGGAGTCGGACTCATCCCGCCCGTCGAGTTCCTCGGCGGGCAGCACACCCTGCTCCTCCACGAACACCGTCCAGCGCAGCCCGTGCACGCGGGCCAGTCCGGAGAGTCCATGTACACGTTCGATCCTCATGGCTGCCGCAATTCCTCCAGGGCTCCGGCCAGGTCCTCGGGGTAGGTCGATTCGATCATGAGCGGCTGCCCGGTGGCCGGGTGGTCAAAGCCCAGTGCCATCGCGTGCAGCCACTGCCGGCGCAGGCCGAGCCTGCGGGCCAGCACCGGATCGGCGCCGTAGGTCAGGTCGCCGACGCACGGGTGCCCGATCGCCGAGGAGTGCACGCGGATCTGATGGGTGCGTCCGGTTTCCAGGTGGATCCGCAACAGGCTGGCCGCGCGCATCGCCTCCAGCGTGGAGTAGTGCGTGATGGACTCGCGGCCTCCGGCTACCACCGCCCACTTGTAGTCGTGCCGTGGGTGCCTCCCGATCGGGGCGTCGATCGTGCCGGCCGAGGGGTCGGGGTGTCCCTGCACGACGGCGTGGTAGATCTTGGTCACGGTGCGCTCCTTGAACGCCCGCTTCAGCGCCGTGTAGGCACGCTCGCTCTTGGCCACCATCATCAGCCCGGAGGTGCCCACGTCGAGGCGGTGCACCACGCCCTGGCGTTCGGCTGCCCCGGAGGTGGAGACCCGGTACCCGGCGGCCATCAGCGCTCCCACCACCGTGGGGCCGTCCCAGCCGGGGCTCGGGTGGGCGGCCACGCCCACCGGCTTGTCCACCACCACGATGTCGTCGTCGTCGAGGCGGATCACCATGCCCGGGACCGGCTCGGGTGGAGCCGGGGCCGCGTCGGGGGGCGCCTCGGGCAACCGGAGTTCCAGCCACGCCCCGGACCGGAGCCGGTCGGACTTGCCGACGACGTCCCCGTCCATGGTCACCGCGCCGGCGCCGAGCAACTCGGCGGCCTTCGTGCGGCTCAGCCCGAGCAGGCGGCCCAGCGCGGCATCGGCACGCTGGCCCTCGAGTCCCTCGGGCACCGGTAGGGCGCGGTGGTCAGCCATGGTCTTCCTGCGGGGCGGAGGACACCGCAGGGGTGCCCGCGGAGTCGTGCTCACGGAGTCCGTCCAGCCCCACCCCGCGGATCAGTAGGATCGCGATCATCGGAGCGGCCACCACGATCGCGATGTCGGCGACGTTGCCGATCACCAGACCCGCGTAGTTGAGAAAGTCCACCACGTGCCCCTGGGCGAAACCGGGGTCGCGGAAGAGGCGGTCGGCCAGGTTGCCCAGGTTTCCCCCCAGCAGCAGCCCGAGTCCGATCGCCCACGCCCGGGAGCGCAACCGGGGCGCTGCGACCAGGATCACCACCGTGACGACGGTGGCGGCGACGGTGAACACCCAGGTCAGTCCGGTGGCCAGGGAGAAGGCCGCACCGGGGTTGAACACCAGTTGCAGGCCGAACCAGTCCCCCAGCACCGGGTGGTACGCGCCGGGTTCCAGGGTTGCCAGCACCACGATCTTCGTGGCCTGGTCCACACCGAGCACTGCCAGGGTCAGGACCACCAGGTAGGCCAGCGCCCGGGACCGGGAGGCGGGTGCGGCGCGGTTCCCGCCGGTACTGCTACTCGAGGACTCGCTCACCGATCACGGACGGCGCAGGTCGTTCTCCGAACTCCCGCCGCCATAGCCGCTCAGGCCGGAACCACGGCCCTCGACGTCGCTGAGCAGCCCTTCCAGATAGCTCTTCAGCCGGGTGCGGTAATCACGCTCGAAGACCCGGAGTTCGTCGATCTTGCGCTCCAGTAGGGAGCGCTCGCCCTCGAGCTGGTTCAGGGTGCGAGTACGCTTCTCCTCGGCCTCGTTGACGATCTGCTCGCCCTCGGTACGGGCTTCGGTCAGGATCCGGTCCGCCTCGGCCTTGCCGTTGGCGACGTACTCGTCGTGCAGGCGCTGCGCCAGTTGCAGCATGCCGGTGGCCGACTCGGGTTCGCCGCTCTGCGCGGCGGCAATGCCGGCTGCCGGGGTCGCATCGGCTGCGCTCGGCTGGGACGGCTCCGGCTCCACCGGGGATGCCGCGGACGGCTCGGCCGGTGAAGGTTCTTCGGGGGCCTGTTCGGTCGAGTGCGCAGCCGCCACTACACCGAGGTTGGCGGTCTCGTCGGCCGGGGTGCCGGCGCTGAGTTCTGCGATGCGTGCCTCGGCAGCCTCGAGTTTGGCCTTGAGTTCCTCGTTCTCGCCGGAGACCACCCGCAAGGTAGCCACGACCTCGTCGAGGAAGTCATCGACCTCATCCTGGTCGTACCCCTCGCGGAACTTCGTCGGTTGGAATTTCTTGTTGAGGACGTCGTCCGCAGTCAGCAGTGCCATTTTCAGCTACCTCGGATTGTTGATCGGGTGGCGGATGCCACCTACTTGTACGTTAGCGGAGTTCCGCCCGTGCCCTGCTACAGGATACGCCCGACTACAGCGTATGCGGCTGAATAATCCCGAGGAGCAGGGAACAGGCAATGAACACCAGGATGAAGCCCAAATCTAGGGCAACGGCGCCGATTCGCAACGGCGGAATGACCCTGCGGACCGCTCGCAGCGGCGGATCGGTGACGGTGAAGGTGAGTTCAGCCACAACCAAGGTCACGCCCTGGGGCTTCCAATCCCGGGCGAATTGCTGCACCCAGTTGAACACGAGCCGGACCAGCAGCAGGACCACGTAGAGCAGTACAGCCAGATACAGAACGCTCAGGACGACGGACACTCAAGACCTAACTCTGGTTGAAGAACCTTGCCTGAGCAGTCTCCGGCTCCCGCTCCTCGTTGGCAATCTCCACCGTGGCAGGTGAGAGCAGGAACACCTTGTTGGTGACCCGCTCGATAGCGCCGCGCAGCCCGAACACCAGGCCGGCGGAGAAATCCACCAGGCGCTTGGCCTCGGCGTCGGTCATGTCGGTGAGGTTCATGATCACCGGGGTTCCGGAGCGGAACGCCTCGCCGATGGTCTTGGCATCGTTGTAGGTGCGGGGGTGCACCGTCGTGATCCGCCGTAGACTGCCCGAGTCCCTGTGCGACGCGGCGCGGCTGATCGGGGTCACTTCTGCCGGGGGGGTCTGCTCACCCGGCTCCTCGTCGTCGTAGTCCACGTAGTCCTCGTGCTCCTCAGCCTCCGGCTCGGACAGCCCGAGCCAGAGCATCGACTTGCGCAGCGTTCCGGCCATGGGTGCTCCTCGTTCCCTCGCCCACAGCGTGCGCTGTGAGGATGCGTTCTGTTGGTTCCGACGCTAGACCAGCACCGAACCGCGTCAGGGCAGGTCACCGCGGCGTGTCGCGGCCGCCGAGCGCAACCAGTCCGGCAAACCGGCCGGTCCGGCCGTCCCGACGGTAGGAGTAGAACCGGCGGTCCTCATAGGTGCACAGGCCCACGTCGTCGATGTGGGGCACCCTGGCCCGGTGGAGCACAGCGGCCACTCCGGCGGCGAGATCGATCGAGGGGGTGCCCCAGCTCGTGGTGCCGCCGAGTGCGGGGTCGACCGCCTCGGCGTCCGCGCGCAGGTGGGCGGGAACCTCGTAGCACCGGCCGCAGATCGCCGGACCGATGACGGCGTGGGAGGCGCCGGCACCCCGGGCTTGCATCGCAGCGAGTGCGTTCTGCACCACCCCGGCCAGGAGACCCCGGCGCCCGGCGTGCACCGCGGCGACCAGGCCCGGCCCGGCCAGCAGCACCGGAACGCAATCCGCTACCAGGACCCCGACGCCGCTGCCCGTCCCCAGCAGCGCGTCACCGGTGCCGTCGGTACAGCCCGGCTCGAGCACGTCGGTGCCGTGGACCTGCCGGGCGTAGGCGACCGGCCCGCCGAGGAGCTCGGCGGCGATGGCCCTGTTGGTCCGCACATGGTCCGGGTCGTCGCCGGCCGCGCCCCCGAGGTTCAGCGCCTGGAACGGCGGCGCGCTGACACCGCCGGCGCGGGTGGTGAACAGTCCGCGCGCATCCGGGCCGAGGTCGACCCGGATCACGGTGTCGGCGTCAGCGCCGTCGGCCCTACTTGAGGAACTCGGGCACATCCAGATCGTCGTCCCGCCGCCGGCGGGGCGCCTCGTCGAAGATGCGCGGGACCTCAAGCCCCTGGGTCGGGGGGCCCGCGGGGCTCTGCGCCGAAGGGGCTTTCGGTGCGCCGTTGGTGTGCGCCGCCACCGGGACGCGCCCGGCGGTTGCGTGTTCGTCGGCGTCGATCACGGTGGGTACCGCACGCTCGGCCGGCGCCACGGGCTCCGGGGTCCGCTCCACCTTGGGCTCCGGGTGCGCAATCGACCTGCTCCCGTCCGTCGGGGTCGGGCTGCCGCCGTCGAATCCTGCCGCGATCACGGTGACCCGCACCTCGTCGCCGAGGGCGTCGTCGATGACGGCGCCGAAGATGATGTTCGCCTCGGGGTGGGCAGCCTCCTGGACCAACCGGGCCGCCTCGTGGATCTCGAACAGGCCCAGGTCGGAGCCGCCCTGGATCGACAACAACACCCCGTGGGCGCCATCGATGCTGGCTTCCAGCAGTGGCGAGGAGATCGCCAGTTCCGAGGCCTGCACGGCACGGTCGTCGCCACGCGAGGAGCCGATCCCCATCAGGGCGCTGCCGGCCCCCTGCATCACCGACTTCACGTCCGCGAAGTCCAGGTTGATCAGGCCCGGGGTGGTGATCAGGTCGGTGATCCCCTGCACACCCGAGAGCAGCACCTGGTCCGCGCTCCGGAAGGCATCCAGGACCGAGACCCCGCGGTCGGAGATGGACAGCAACCGGTCGTTCGGGATCACGATGAGGGTGTCCACCTCATTGCGCAGGGCCTCGATGCCGGCGTCGGCCTGCACTCCGCGCCGCCGGCCCTCGAAGGTGAACGGGCGGGTCACCACCCCGATCGTGAGCGCGCCCAGGGACCGGGCGATCTTCGCGACCACGGGCGCGCCACCGGTCCCGGTGCCTCCGCCCTCACCGGCGGTGACGAAGACCATGTCCGCCCCGCGCAGCACCTCCTCGATCTCCTCGGTGTGATCCTCGGCGGCCTTCTTGCCCACCTCGGGATCGGCTCCTGCCCCAAGCCCGCGGGTCAGGTCACGGCCGACGTCGAGTTTGACGTCGGCATCGCTCATCAGCAGTGCCTGGGCGTCGGTATTGACGGCGACGAACTCCACGCCTTTCAATCCGACCTCGATCATCCGGTTGACGGCGTTGACTCCACCACCGCCGATACCCACTACCTTGATGACCGCTAGATAGTTCTGCGGTGCCGCCACGTCACTTCCCTCTCGTCAAACCCTCAACCTCTACTTAAGGTTTAGAGTTATGTCATTTCCTCACAGCGATGACGCTATGTCCGCCGCACCCCGGCGGCAACGACCTAGCGGGGCGTGTCGGCCTTGAGATTCTGCTCAGCCCCGGGTGATGGGGTTACGTGGCGCCGACACGTCGTACACCTCGGCCGGTACCTGACGCAGCGTCGTGAGGACGGCTGCCTTCAGTTCGTTCTCCTCCGCACTCCCCCACACCACCACCGCACCGTCGGTGAGTTCGAGTTCGACCTGGTCCGGGCTGGCCGCGCCGGCGGCGGTGACCTGATCGAACAACTCCGGTGGCAGGGCGCCGAGCACCGTGACCGCGGCCTCCAGTGAGGCCGCGGAGGTCTCGGTGCCGACCTCCACCTCCACCAGCGGGAGGTCCTCGCGCGGCTCAGGCGTCACCTGCAGTTCGACCGCATCACCGTCGAGCACCAGGTACTCCCCCTCGTCGGGCACCGTCGCAACGGGAGTGCGCGGTGTGATCTGGACCTGCACCCCGTGTGGCCACTCGCGCACCAGATCGGCCGAGAGCACGCCGGTCACCTCCTCGACCTCCCAGGCCAGTGCCGTGGTATCCAGCCGGACCAGCGGCTGCCCGTCGTGTGCGGCCAGCAGGTCGTGGATCTGCTCGACCTCGACCAGGTCGGAGGCGCCGGTGATCCGTACCTCCTGCGCGCGCAGCGCCAGCACCGGGGAGAACAGCACCAGGTAGACCACCACGGCCACCGCCAGCACCGCTGCGGCCACGATCGCGATGGTGCGCCACCGCAGTCGCCGGAGCGCCCGGCGGCGTTCGGCCAGCCGGGCACCGAACTGGGTGGAGATCCGGCGCTGTGGTGCGCCCGAGTCGGCCTCGGCCGCCACCGGCCTGCCGGGGCGTCGCAGCGGCGTCCCGCCCGGGGGGCGCGGGCTCACCGGCGCCCTCACCGGCGCCCCAGTTCGGCGAGGATCAGCTCCGGGAGCGCGGTGACGTCCCCGGCGCCGATCGTGACCACCAGATCACCGGGCGCGGCCCGAGCGGCCGCTGCGGCGGCCAGAGCGGCAAAGTCCTCGATCACCTCGGCCCCGTCGAGGTGATCGGCGATCAGCGCCGAACTCACCCCGGGCAACGGCTCCTCCCGGGCCGGGTAGATCGGGGCCAGCAACACATGGTCCGCCGTGCGCAGGACCCGGGCGAACTCTTCGGCGAAGTCCCGGGTGCGGGAGTACAGATGCGGCTGGAAGACGGCGATCACACGCCCTCCCGCAGCCGCGCGTCGTGCGGTGGCCACCGCTGCGGCGACCTTGGTGGGGTTGTGGGCGTAGTCGTCCACCACCCGGACCCCGGCAACCGTGCCCCGCAACTCGAACCGGCGCGCGGTCCCGGTGAATGAGCCCAGGGCGGCGGCCATCTGGGCGGGGTCCACGCCCAGTTCCACACCGGCACACCACGCGGCGGCGGCGTTGGCCAGGTTGTGCTCGCCGGGCACGGCCACGTCCAGTTCCACCGCGCCGAGCGCGCTGGTCAGGCGCGCGCCGGACTGTCCCGGGGCGAGGTGGGTGATGTCGATGCGCACGTCCGCGTCGGTGCTGACGCCATAGGTCTGCACCCGGGTGCCCCGCTCCCTCAGGGCGGCGGCAAAGCCCGTCGCGCCGGGGTCGTCGGCGCAGGTGATCACCAGCCCCCCCGGCTGCACCCGCGCGGCGAACTCCAGAAAAGCCCCGGCATAGGCCTGCGCCGTGCGGTAGTGGTCCAAATGGTCGGCCTCGATATTCGTCACGATCGCTACCCGGGGCGAGTAGTTGACGAAGGAACCGTCGGACTCATCAGCCTCGGCCACGAAGACGTTGCCCTCGCCCTGGTACGCGCCGGTGTCCAGGGAGACCACGCGCCCCCCGATCGCGAAGGAAGGGTCCAGCCCGGCAGCGCGCAGGGCGACGGCGAGCATCGCCGAGGTGGTGGTCTTGCCGTGGCTGCCCGCCACGGCCACGAATTCCTTGCCGCGGGCGGCCAGTGCCAATGCCTGGGACCGGTGCAGGATCGGCACGCCCCGGTCCCGAGCGGCGCGCACCTCGGGGTTGTCGGGGCCGATCGCGCTGGAGATCACCACGGCGTCCTGCGGGCCCAACTCCGCCACGTGCTCGGCGGCGTGGCCCACGTGCACCCGGGCACCCAGGCTCCCGAGCCTGGCCAGAGCGGGCGAGTCGGCCCGGTCCGAGCCGCTGACCTGATAGCCCTGACGCACCAGCAACTCGGCGATCACCGACATCCCGGCACCCCCGATGGCGATGAAATGCATCCTCATCCGCGCTGCTCCAGCACCGTGGTCACCATCCGGGCCAGCCGGTCGGTGCCATCGGTGATGCCTGCCCGGAACGCGGCGCTACGCAGCCGGGCCAGCTTCTCGTCCCCGCGCATCAGCGGCAGCACGTGCTCAGCCAGCCACCCCCCGGTCAAGTCCTCGTCCGCGACCATCAGGGCGCCTCCGGCAGTCACCACCGGTCCGGCGTTCAGCGCCTGCTCCCCGTTGCCGATCGGGAGCGGGACGTAGACCGCAGGAATGCCCAGTGCGGTCAGTTCGCTGACGGTCCCCGCACCGGCGCGTGCGATCACCAGATCCGCGCAGGCCAGGGCGTGCTCCATCTCCATCAGGTACTCGCGCACGTGATAGTGATGGGATTGCGCCATGTCGGCGGTGGCCTGGTGGACCGGATCCGCTTTGCCCCGGCCGGTCAGGTGCAACACCTGCGCGCCGGCCTCGATCAGGTCCGGGCCGATCTCGGGAAGCACCTGGTTCAACCGGGCCGCGCCCAGGGATCCGCCGGTCACCAGCACGGTGCGACGGTCCGGATCCAGGCCCAGGGCCCGGGCACCGGCGCGCGCGGTGGCATCGGCATCCTGCTCACGCCGTCGGATCAGGTCGGCGATGCTCGCCCGCAGCGGCAGGCCCACGAGTTCGCCCGCACGCAACGCGGTGCCGGGAAAGGTAATACCCACCGCGGCTGCGTACCGCGCACCCAGCCTGTTCGCCAGCCCGGGGCGGGCGTTCTGCTCATGCACCACGATCGGGACCCCGGCCCGCCGCGCCGCCAGGTACGCCGGTGCGGAGACGTACCCACCGAATCCGACCACCAGGTCAGCCCCGGACACCACCGAGGTGGCGGCGGCCATCGCCCGGCGCCAGCGGCCCGGCAGCGTGAGCCACTCGGCACTGGGACGGCGCGGCAACGGCACCTTCTCGATCGTGACCAGGTCCAGCCCGGCGGCGGGCACCAGGTCGGCCTCCAGCCCGGCCGCGGTGCCCAGCACCTTCAGTTGCACCCCGGGCAACTCCGCGGGCAGGCGTTCGGCCAGCGCCAGCAACGGGTTCACGTGCCCGGCCGTGCCACCCCCTGCCAGCACGATCACCGGAGCGCTCACGAGGACCTCCGGGACCGCGGAGCCACGACCGCCAGGTGGGCACGCAGGGAACTGCGCCGCGCCGCCAGCGCGGCTCTGGCACCGGGCTCGTTGCGGGCGAAGGCCAGCACGATCCCGAGCGCAGCCATCGTGGTGACCAGGGCCGAACCGCCGGCGCTGACCAGCGGCAACGGCAACCCGATCACCGGCAGCACCCCGATCACCACGCCGATGTTGATCAGTGCCTGGCCCAGGATCCAGGTCCCGATGGCGGCGGTGGAGATCTTCACGAACCGGTCCGGGTGGCGCCGGACCACCCGGGTCAACCCGAGGGCGAGCGCGGTGAACAGCACCAGCACCAGCAGCGCGCCCAGCAGACCGAGTTCCTCGCCGATGATGGCGAAGATGAAGTCGTTGTGGGCCTCGGGCAGCCAGAGCCACTTCGAGCGGGACTCCCCCAGCCCCACCCCGCTCAGCCCCCCGGTGCCCAGGCCCTGCAGGGCACGGCGGGGCTGCAGGCCCAGCCCCATCGGGTCGACGTCGCCCATCCCGAACAGCATCGCGATACGATCGCGCCGGTTGCTCGAGGGGATCACCAGGAAGGCCGCCGCCGCACTCCCGGCCATCGCCGCCAGGGTGAACATCGACAGCGGCACCCCGGCCACCCAGAGTGCCCCGGCTACCAGCAGCATGATCACCAGCGCGGTGCCCAGGTCATGGGTGTAGAGCACCATGGCCAGAATCCCGGTGGCCACGAACACCGCTGGGAAGAGGACGTGGTACCAGTGCCGCAGCAGGCGGCCCTTGGCGGCCAACACCGCACCGAGCCAGACGGCCAGGCCGAGTTTGCCGAACTCCGCAGGCTGGAAGTTCTGCCCGGCGATCACCACCCAGCCGGCGTTCCCGCCGGCCGCGACCTGCAGACCGGGGATGAACACCAGCGCCTGCATCAGTGCGGCCAGAGCCATTCCGGGCCAGGCCAGCCGGCGGATCCAGGACACCGACAGCCGCGAGATCCCCCAGGCCACCGGCAGCGCGAGCAGGGCGAACCTGGCCTGGTTGAGAAAGGTGGTGAACGGGGTGCCGGAGAACTGCAGCGACAAC
Organism: Pseudactinotalea sp. Z1739; assembly: GCF_049725055.1. The sequence continues at coordinate 122,388 of NZ_JBMPQA010000007.1, forward strand.
ACCGACGAACTGGACAGCACCATGACGAGCCCGAGCAGCAACAGCAGTAGCGCCGAACCGCCGACCAGGTAGTAGCTGGTCACCGGGGAGTCCCAAGCCGCCGCCACGGTGGTCTGCCGGGCGGTCCGTCTCTCGGCCTTGGACTCGGCCGTACTGGACCTGGACCTGGCCGGCTTCCGCGACGTGCGCTTCGCCGTCGTCTGCGGGTCGGCCGGGCGCGCGCGCACCGCCGGGCGTCGGGTCGGGGTCGTGGTCACCGGGGCGTCCCCAGTCCTGTGACCGCATCGATGAACGCCTCGCCGCGGGCCGCGTAGGAGTCGAACTGATCCTGGGAGGCACACGCAGGGGCGAGCAGCACGACATCGCCCTGGCGGGCCAGGTCGGCGGCATGTCGGACGGCACGGTGCATAGGTTCAGTCTCACCAGCGGGCACCACGACTCGCGGGAGGTGCGGCGCGTGTCGGTCGAGTGCGGCCACGATCGGGGCCGGATCGGTGCCGATGACGACGACGGCGCGCAGCCGGTCTGCGCTGCCGGCGACCAGGGGACCGAGGTCGGCGCCCTTGGCCAACCCACCGGCGATCCAGATCCCGCGCCCGGGCGGCAGCGCACTGAGCGATGCGGCCGCGGCGTCGGGGTTGGTGGCCTTGGAGTCGTTGACGTAGCGAACGCCCGCGTGGCTGCCAACCTCCTGGATGCGGTGCGCACCGGGCGCCAGCGCGCGCAGGCCCGCGCTGATGTGCTCCGGGGCGACGTCGGCGGCCAGCGCGAGGGCCGCGGCGGCCAGCGCGTTGGCGACCAGGTGACCCGGTACCGGCGGGCCGCCGAGGTGGGCCAGGTCGGCCAGGGTGGCCAGTTCCTGGGCGTGGGTGCGCCGCCCCGGGGTGAACGCCCGGTCGGCGAGCACGTCCTCGACCAGCCCGAGCTGACCCAGGGCCGGCACGTTCAGGGTGAACCCCACCGCGCGGGCGCCTTCGGCGACGTCGGCTGCGGCCACCATGTCCCGGGTGGCGTCGTCGTGTGCGTTGTAGATGCAGGCGGCGGTGGTGCGCTGGTAGATCCGGGCCTTGTCCGCGGCATAGTTCTGCGGGCTGCCGTGCCAGTCCAGGTGGTCCGCGGACAGGTTCAGGCACGCACTGGCCAGCGGCGCGAGGGTGTGGGTGTAGTGCAACTGGAAACTCGACAGTTCCACCGCCAGGGCGTCCAGGGTGGTCCCGGCGGCGCGGGCACCGAGCACCGTGGTCACGATCGGGTCACCCACGTTCCCCACCGCCGGGGCGTTGCGTCCTGCGGCGGCCAGCATCGAGGCGAGCATGCTCACCGTGGTGGTCTTGCCGTTCGTTCCGGTCAGCGCCAACCACGGCACCCCCGGCGGGCACAACCGCCAGGCCAGCTCGACCTCGCTCCAGACCGGCACCCCCCTCTGCTCGGCCGTCTGCAGCAGGGGGTTGTGCGGTGGCAGTCCCGGGGAGGAGATCAGCACCTCCGGCTTCTCCTCCAGGGCCCGCCGGGCCAGCCCGGGCCAGTCCTGCCCGGTGAACACCATCACCCCGGCGGGCAGTGGTGCGGCGCCGGCCACCTCCGGACGGGAATCGACCGCGCTGACCCGGGCTCCGACGTCGTGCAGTGCCTGCACGGACGCAACGCCGCTGATCCCCAGCCCGGCCACCAGGACGCGCGCACCGGAGAGCTCGGCAGCCTCCATCGCTATCCGACGACCCACTCGGCGTAGAAGATGCCCAGACCCACACAGACGAACAGTGCCGCGATGATCCAGAACCGGATCACGATCGTCACCTCACCCCAACCCATGAGTTCGAAGTGGTGGTGCAGCGGCGCCATCTTGAACACACGTTTACCGGTGAGTTTGAACCAGCCGATCTGGATCACGTCCGACATCACGATCAGCACGAAGAGCCCACCGATGATCGCGGCCAGCACCTCGGTGCGGGTCAGGATGGACAGCCCGGCCAGCGCACCGCCCAGGGCCAGGGATCCGGTGTCGCCCATGAAGATCTTCGCCGGTGAGGCGTTCCACCATAGGAACCCGAAGCAGGCCCCCACGATGGCGGCGGCGATGATGGACAGGTCGCGCGGGTCGCGGACCTCATAACACCGCGACGCCACCTGGGAGAGCACCTGGCAGCTCTGGTTGGACTGCCAGACCGCCACCACCACGTAGGCACCGAAGACCAGCATCGACACACCGGTGGCCAGTCCGTCCAGACCGTCGGTGAGGTTGACCGCGTTCGACCAGGCGGTGATGAGGAAGTTGGCCCACAGCACGAACAGGATCAGTCCCACCCCCGCGCCCAGGAAGGCCAGGTCCAGGGCTGAGATGTCGCGGGTGAAGGAGATCTCGGTGGAGGCCGGGGTGCGGTACCGCTCGTTCGGGAACTGCAGGACCAGGACCGCGAACGTGACCCCGATGGCGCCCTGGCCGATCATCTTCCACAGCGGGCTCAGCCCGAGGGAGCGCTGCCGGCTGATCTTGGTGAAGTCGTCGGCGAAGCCGATCACGCCCAGACCGACCATGAGGAACAACAGCAGCAGACCGGAGACATTCGGCGGACGGCCCGCCACCAGGTTCGCCACCGCGTAGCCGATCACCGTGGCTGCGATGATCACCACCCCGCCCATGGTGGGCGTGCCACGCTTGGTGAAGTGCGCGGTGGGGCCGTCCTGCCGGATGAACTGGCCGTATTCGCGCTTGACGAGGAACCGGATGAACAGCGGTGTGCCCAGCAGGGACACCAGCATCGCCACGGCACCCGCGGACAGGACGGCGATCATCGGGCTCGTTCCAACGCCTCGACCACCCGCCACAACTGCTCTCCGTTGGATGCCTTGACCAGCATCACGTCCCCGGAGCGCAGGTACCGGCGCAGCATGGCCACCGCCTCCGAGACCCCACTGGCCCGCTGCACCTCGCGCCGGTCCATCCCGGCCGCCAGCGCTCCGGTGGCCAGCGGGCGGGCCTCCTCCGCCACGGCGATCAGGCGGTCCACTCCCACCTGCACGGCGAAGGCACCGACTGCTTCGTGCTCGGCGGCCGAGTCCGGTCCGAGTTCGCGCATCGGGCCCAGCACCGCCACCGCCCGGCCCCCGGACCCGGCCGCCATCTGGCTCAGGGAGCGCAACGCCGCCCGCATCGAGTCCGGGTTCGCGTTATAGGCGTCGTCGATGATCGTGACCCCGGCGTCGCTGCGTTGCACGTGCATCCGGTGCGGACTGCGGGCGGACGCCGAACCGAGCGCGGTCGCGATCTGCTCCGCGCCTACTCCGAGTTCGTACGCCACCGCTGCCGCGGCCAGGGCGTTGGAGACCTGATGGAGGCCGTACAGAGTCAGTTGCACCGGGTGTGCCTGCCCGCGCAGGTGTAGCGTGAAGCGCGCCCGCCCCTGATCATCGGTGCCGATCTGCTCGGCGCGGACCTGCGCATCACCTCCGGTGCCGAAGAACACGGTCCTGCGCCCGGCCGCGTCAGGTGCCATCGCGGCCACCCGCGCGTCGTCGGCGTTCAGGACCGCCACGCCGTCGGCTCGCATGTTCTGCACGAGTTCGGCCTTGGCCCGGGCGACCGCCCCGATATCGCCGAAACCATCAAGGTGAGCCCGGCCGACGGCGAGCACCACCGCGATGTCCGGTGCTGCGATCGAGGTCAGGTAGGTCAGGTTCCCCGGTGCGTCGGCCCCCATCTCCAGCACCAGCGCGGCGGTGTTCTCCGTGGCGCGCAGCACCGTCAGGGGCAGGCCGATCTCATTGTTGTAGGAGCCCACCGGGGCGATCACCTCACCACAGGTCTCCAGCACCGCCGCGAGCAGGTCCTTGGTGGAGGTCTTGCCCACCGAGCCCGTCACGCCCACCACGACCGGCGGCCGGGCGTTCTTCCGCAGCCGGGACAGCACCGCGGCGGCCAGGTCTCCCAGTGCCCTGGTGGTGTCGGCCACCACGATCTGGGCCAGCGGGGCCCGCGGCACCTCCCTGCTCACCAGGGCGGCCACCGCACCGGCCTCGGCCGCGGCGCCCAGGTAGTCGTGGCCGTCCACTCGGGCACCGCCCACCGCGACGAACAGGTCCCCCGGTCCCACCCGACGGGAGTCGGTGACGACCCCACCGCTGACCGTGGCACCCTCATGCCCCGGGACGGTGCCGTCCACGGCGGCAGCGATCTGGGCGATCGTCAGGTCGATCATGAGGCGGTCGGGTGCTGCACTCGTTCGGCCATCGCCTTGCGCACCTCCTGTCGGTCATCGAGGTGGTGGTCCACGCCCGCGATCTCCTGCCAGGTCTCATGTCCGCGCCCGGCTACCAGAACCGTATCCGTATCGGCGGCGAATCTGATGACACGGGCGATCGCGGCCTGTCGCGGCGCCACCTCGTACAAGTCCACCTGCCGGCCCTCCTGCTGCTCCGTGGCCAGTGCGCGCACCGCTCCGGCCATCACCTCGGCCCGGATGCCCGCCGGGTCCTCATCGTGCGGATCATCATCGGTGATCACCACCACATCGGCACCCTGCACCGCCGCCGCGCCCATCGACGCGCGCTTGCCGCGGTCGCGGTCTCCGGTGGCACCGAAGATCACGAAGAGGCGCCCCTGCGTCCCCTGTCGCACCGCGGCCAGTGCCTGCTGGATCGCCTCGGTATTGTGCGCGAAGTCCACCAGCACCCGGGGGGCGGTGGCCACCAGTTCCATCCGACCGGGGACCACGGCGGTCAACCCCTCCGGCAGCGCGGCGGTGATCTGCTCCGGGCTCGCCCCCACCTGCAGGGCCATCACCAACGCCACGGCCGCATTGGCCACGTTGAACGTCCCCGGTAGGGCCACGGTGGTGCTCAGTTCCGCACCGTCGGCGCTGCTCAGCGTGATCGGAATGCCCGCGGGTCCCGGCGCGCCGGCGCTGACCTGCCAGTGGGCCGGCGCCCGGGTGGCCGAGACCGTGACGACATCGATTTCGGCCCGGGCGGCCAGTCGTCGTCCCCACTCGTCGTCGACCAGCACCACGCCGCGCCGCGCGCGGCCCGGGGTGAACAGCGCAGCCTTCGCGGCGAAGTAGGACTCCATGTCGCCATGGAAGTCCAAGTGGTCCTGGGTCAGGTTGGTGAAGCCGGCCACCTCGTAGACGACCCCGTCCACCCGGTGCAGTTCCAGGGCGTGCGAGGAGACCTCCATCACCACGTCGTCCACCCGGGAACGCACCATCTGCGCCAGCAGTTGGTGCAGCGCGGGGGCCTCCGGGGTGGTCAACCGGGCGGGAGTGCGCTCGGCGCCGATCTTGAGTTCCACCGTCCCGATCAGGCCGGTGCTGCGACCCAGCGCAGCAAGGATGTGCTCGAGGAAGTAGGTGGTGGTGGTCTTGCCGTTGGTCCCGGTCACCGCGTAGGTGCCCAACCGCCGGGAGGGATGCCCGTAGATCCATGAGGCCACCTGGCCCAGGACCACGCGCGGATCCTGGGCCACCAGCACCGGCACGGCGATCTCCTGCCCGGTGAGCAGGTCCGCTCCCGCGGCGTCGGTGAGCACACCCACCGCGCCGCCGGCCACCGCGGCGGCAGCGAAGCGCGCACCGTGGGCCCGCGCACCCGGGAGCGCAGCGAACAGCTCACCCGGACCGGTGAGCCGGTTGTCCAGGCTGACGCCGGTGACGGCGACCTCGAGGCCGGAGCCATCCTCCGGCCCGCCGCGCGCGGTCAGGCCGAAGGCCGCGGCTAGTCCGGCGAGGGTCCGCCGGGGCGGCTCAGCAGATGCAACGTTCATGCTCCTAGTATCGATGCCTCAGGAGTCTTCTGGTCGCAACGGGTACAGGTCGGGCTCCTCGGTGGAGGGCGCCACGCCCAGGTGCTGCAGGCTGAACTCGGTCACGTCGTGGAAGACCGGGGCTGCCACGAGCGAACCGTAGATCCCGGAGGGTTGGGCAACCACCACACCGACGGCGATCTCCGGCGCCTCGGCCGGTGCCACGCCCACGAAGGAGGCCACCCGGTGGCTCAGCCCGCCCCGTCCATCGGAGGTCTCAGCGGTACCGGTCTTGCCCGCCACCCGGTACCCGTCGATCGCCGCCCGCACGCCGGTGCCGCCCTCGTGCACGGTGGACTCCAGCATCCGGATCATCTGCTCGCTGCTCTCCGGGGAGACCACCTGCACCGGGTCCTCGTCCTGGAGTTCCTCGTACGCCCCCTCACACGTGTAGCCCTCGATGATCCGCGGCGGGATCGCCATCCCCTGATTGGCGATGGTGGCGAACACCTGGGTGTTGGCCACCAGGTTCACGTTCACGCTCTGGCCGAACATCGTCACGTACTGGGTGCGGCCGTCCCAGTCCGAGTAGTGGTGCAGGATGCCGGCGGTCTCACCGGGAAGGCCCATCCCGGTTCGCTCACCCCATCCCATGTTCCGCATGTACTCGAACCGCGTCTGGTTCGACATCTCCGACCCGATCAGCACCGTGGAGGTGTTCGCCGACTCCGCCAGCACCCCGGTGGTGGTCAGCACCTGGTCAGGGTGCTCGGTGTGGTCGGTGAAGCTCTGACCGTTGGGCATGGTGTGCCGGTAGGGGTTCTCGATCGGCGAGGTCGGAGTGACCACTCCTTCCTCCAGCGCCGACAGCACGGTGAGGACCTTGCCGGTCGAACCGGGGTCGTAGGCATTCTGCACCGAACGGGCACCGCGGCTGTCCTCGGGGGTGTCCATCGGGGAGTTGGGGTCCACCGCGTGGGAGTCGGCCAGCGCCAGGATGCGCCCGGTGCCCACCTCGACCACCACGACCGCACCCCAGGCGGCACTCCAGGAGTCCACCGATTCGTCGATCACCTGCTGGGCATGCCATTGCAGATCGGTGTCGATGGTCAGGTGGACATCACAGCCCGGGACCGCCGGGGTGGAGGACTGCGCGCCGGTGGGGATCACCTGCCCGCGGGCCCCGATCTCCACCTCGCTGGAACCCGGGGTGCCCAGCAGCCGGGAGTTGAGGGTCGACTCGATCCCGGCGGCGCCATCGCCCTCGTCGTTGACCCAGCCGAGAATGTTCCCGGCCGTGTTCCCGGCCGGGTAGACGCGCTGGCTGGTGCGCTCGGCGGTAATGCCGTTCACCCCGAGGCTGGCGATCGCCTGCCAGGTTTCCGGTGTGGCATTGCGCAGGAGCCGGTGGTAGCCGTTGTCCCCGACCAGTTCCGCTCCGAGTTCGGCGGGGTCGCGATCCAGCAACGGAGCCAGCACCCTCGCCGCCGCCGCGGCACCGCGGCTGACGATTTCACCGTCCTCATCGCGGAGCACGAAGGACGGGATCTGGCGCAGATCGGCGACGATGTCGAACGTGTCGGCGCTGGTGGCCAGCACCGTGCCGTGGGCATCGACCACGTCTCCGCGCGGTGCCGGAATGATCTGGGTGTGGGTGCGCTCCTCCCGGGCGGTCTGGGCCAGGGCGGGCCCGGCGATCACCTGGATGTAGACCAGCCGGACACCGAACAGCAGCACCACGATCAGGATCGCGGCGAGGATGATGTTCTGTCGGCGCACCGGTGCCCCGACACCGGTCATCGGCGTCGGCCCGGCCATCAGTCCGAACCGACCAGCTCAGCCGCCGGGCCGGCGATGGCGCCATCCTCGAGCCGCAGGTAACTGGTCCCTTCGCCCCGCTCCATCCCCAGTTCGGCCGCCGCCGCGGCCAACGCTGCCGGGGCTCCGCGCCGCTCCACCTGCTGGGTGAGGAACTGCTGGTGCTCGGACAACTGGGCCAGTTCGATGCGCTGCTCCCGCATCTCGTACGCGGTCGCAGCCATCGCGGTGTTGAGCAGCAGCGCCCCGAGCATCGCGCCAACCAGGATGGTCAGGCACAGCGCCACGAACGGCACGAGACTGCGCTGGTGTGCGGGCGCCCGCACGATCTGGAGCCGGGGGCGGCGGGTGGTCACCGCCGGCCGGGCCACCGGGGCCCGCTGCGGAACTGCGCTCATGCTGGACCCTCCTGCAGATGTTTCGGCGTAGGGCGGAGCCGTTCGACGGCGCGCAGTCGTACCGAGGCCGAGCGCGGGTTGGCACGCTGTTCGGCGTCGCCGGCCGCCTCGGAACCGCGGGTGAGAGAGCGTAGATAGGGCTCATGCCCGGGCAGTTCGGTGGGCAGATCCACGGGCGTGGAGGAGGTCAACCCGGGCCGGAAGGCGTTCTTGACCATCCGATCCTCCAGGGAGTGATAAGACAGCACCACCATCCGACCGCCCACGGCCAGCGTCTGCAGCGCACCGGGCAGCGCGGCCCGCAGCACCTCGAGTTCGGCGTTCACCGCGATCCGCAACGCCTGGAAGGTCCGCTTTGCGGGGTTGCCACCGGTGCGCCTGGCGGCCTGGGGAATGTTCTCGCGGACGAGGTCGACCAGTTCGCAGCTGCGCTGGAGCGGCTCGGTCCGACGACGGCGCACGATCGCCGCAGCGATACGGCCGGCGAACCGCTCCTGGCCGTAGTCGGAGAGGATCCGGCGCAGGCCGGCCTCGTCCTCCTCCGCGAGGAGCTGGGCGGCGGTCCGTCCGGCGCTCTGGTCCATCCGCATGTCCAGTGGGGCTTCCTGGGCGTAGGAGAAACCTCGCTCGGCGCGGTCCAACTGCAAGGAGGAGACGCCGAGATCGAACAACAGCCCCTGGACCGGTCCGTGGCTCCGCTCGGCCAGGACTGCCGGGATCTGGTCATACACGGCGTGTACCGGCTCGAACCGGTCGCCGAAGGCGGCCAGGCGCTGCCCTGCCAACGCCAGTGCCTGCTGGTCGCGGTCGATCCCGATCAGGCGCAGGCCCGGATGGCGACGCAACAGCACCTCGCTGTGGCCGCCCATCCCGAGGGTGGCATCCACAGCGAGCGCACCGGGCGCGTCCAGCGCTGGGGCCAGCAGTTCGGCGCAGCGGTCGGCAAGGACGGGCGCGTGCAGTGCGCCGATCGGCTTGCTGATCATCGAACGTCCTCGCTGCTGGCGCTGATCCTGAGGTGGTCGGAGGCCCCTCCGCCGTCCGACCAGGACTCCCGCCGCCCGATCTGGCGCCGGGGAAGTGCGCCAGAGTCGCGGTGAGAGACCAAGTGGGACGGAGTCGGACCCGATCACAGGCCGGGGACCACCTCCTCGGTGAGTTCGGCGAATGCCTGCTCGGAGGCGGCCAGGTACTCGGTCCAGGAGGTTGAGTCCCAGATCTCGATCTTCGATCCGGCGCCGATGACCGCCAGTTCGCGCCCGAGCCCGGCGTACTTGCGCAACACCGGCGGAACGGTCAGGCGGCCCTGCTTGTCCGGGATCTCGTCGGAGGCTCCGGAGAGCAGGATCCGCTGGAAGTCCCGGGCCTGCTTGGACGTCAGGGACGCCGACTGCATCTGGGCGTGCACCCGCTCGAACTCCGCGCGCGGGAACCCGTACAGGCAGCGCTCCTGGCCCCGGGTGAGCACGATGCCCGGCGCCAGCGCCTCCCGGAACTTCGCGGGCAGGATCAGGCGGCCCTTGTCGTCGAGCCTGGGTTCGTAAGTCCCGAGGAACATGTGCCACCCCCAACCCTCCCTACTAGTCCGGATTCCCCCACATTACTCCACTTTCCTCCACCGTCAATCGCAACACACGCGTTCTGCGCAGGAGTTCCTCCTATTTCAGCAGGTCAGGGCCGTGGTGCGATGTGGAGTAGATTTCTCAGCAACGGGCCCTTCAGACCGTGATTGCGTGGTGGATCCCTGCCCCGGCAGGCTGTTTCCCGCCGAGTTCGGCCACACGCGGGACCACGGTGGAGCGAAGTGGAGAATCTGCCGACCCGTGGGCGCCGGAGCCGCGCAGGACGTACCCTCGGACCATGACGACGACGACCACCGAAGCGGCTGCGATCGCTCGGCTGATGGACAACCTGAGCCAGGTTCTGTCCGGCCGTCCCGCCGTGGTGCGCACCGTCGTCGCCGTCTTCCTCGCTCAGGGCCATCTGCTGATCGAGGACGTGCCCGGGGTGGGGAAGACGACCCTGGCAAAGGCCCTGGCCCGTTCGGTCGGCGGCACGATGGGGCGGGTGCAGTTCACCCCGGACCTGCTGCCCAGCGACCTCACCGGCGTGAGCGTCTACCGGGCCCAGACCGGAGACTTCGAGTTCCACCCCGGTCCCCTGTTCGCCACCGTGGTGATCGGCGACGAGATCAACCGCGCTTCCCCCAAGACGCAGTCGGCGCTGCTGGAGTGCATGCAGGAGCGCCAGGTGACGGTCGACGGGACCACTCATCCACTGCCCGATCCATTCATGGTGATCGCCACCCAGAACCCGGTGGAGATGGCCGGGACCTACCCGCTCCCGGAAGCGCAGCGCGACCGCTTCATGGCTCAGGTGCGCATCGGCTATCCCGCCCAGCAGGACGAACTCGAGTTGCTGGCCACCGGCGGCTTCGCGGATCCGCTGGCTGACCTCGACCAAGCCCTCACCGACGACGAGATTCAGGCCGCGCGGCTGGCGGTGCGCGCCGTCTACGTCTCCGATGCCGTGCGCGGCTTCATCCTGGACCTGGTCCGGGCCACCCGTCGTCACGAGGAGATCGCGTTGGGCGCCTCACCGCGGGCGGGATTGCAACTGCTGGCGATGGCCAAGGCGCTGGCGGTCGTGCAGGGCCGGGACTTCGTCCTGCCTGATGACATCCAGGAGATCGGCGTATCCGTCCTGGCGCACCGGGTCGTCGCTCGGCGTGGTGCCTCGGCCGGCCCCGCTGAACTCATCGGCCAGATTCTCCGAGGCATCCCGGCTCCCGGCCCGTCCTGAGATGCGCCTGACCTTACGCGGGATCGGGATGCTCGCCGCCGGTGCCCTCCTGGCGGTCGCAGCGGCGGCGACGGACGCCCTGGCCCTCGCGCGGATCAGCGCCCTGCTGCTGGGGCTGATCGCGGTCGCTCTGGTCTGGGTGCTGGGCAGCCGCCGGCGTGCCGCACGGATGCGCCTGCGCCGCCGGGTGGATCCACCCCGGCCGGTCGTGGCTCAGGTGGCCACGGTCCACCTGGAACTGCTCGCGGGCCAGTTGGGCGCCTGGTCCCGGCTCCGCGAGCGAACGCCGGCGCTGCTGAACCGCTCCCACGTCCGGGCTGCCGGTCAGCAGCGCAGAGCCTGGACCTACCAGATCCGCCCACGCGAGCGTGGATACCACCGGCTCGGGCCCAGCACCGTGGTCCACGGCGACCCGTTGGGGCTGCTGCGCTGGCCGGTCCGCGGTGACTGCGGGGAACCACTGCTCATCTGGCCCCGGACCGCCGTGCTGGACGAGTCGCTGCGGCTACGAGACCTGAGTGGAAGTGAGCACTCGGCCTTCGGACTTCCTGAGCGCTCGGTGGAGGACCTGACGCTGCGCGAGTACGTGCGAGGCGACGACGTGCACCGGGTGCACTGGCGCACCTCGGCACGCCGGGGCGAGTTGATGGTCCGCGCCGATGAGCCCTCCCACCCTCCGGCGGTGGACCTGCTACTGGATCTGGGCCGCAAGAGTGGCGCGGAGTGGGCGTTGAGCGCCTTCGCCTCGCTTGCGGTCGGCCTCGTCTCCTCCGGGGTCCCGGTGCGGCTGCACGTGTGCGCCAGGGCCGGCCTGGATGCCGATCCGGACGTGCACTCGGTCACGTGCACCACCGCAGCGGATGCCCTCGACGTGATCGCCCCGGCCACCATCACCCCCGCGGCGCTGCGTGGTGAGCAACGCCGGGGCCTGCACGGGGCCGGCCCGAGTCTGATCGCGGTACTGCACTCCCCCGACGTCGGCCTGCTCCATACCCTGAGCCCGTTAGCCGGTCACCGCCGTGCCTACGCCCTGATCGTCACCGACCGTTACGACGAGCGGGTACCGGCGGCCGGACTCGCCAAGCACGGCTGGGCCCTGCACACCGCGCGCGCTCGCGCCGACACCTCCGGGATCGCCGAGTCCTGGAACACCCTCCTCACGCCCCTGGTGGTGCGCTGATGGACGGGCACCCGCGCCGGGTCCTCGCCGCCGGGCTCCTGGTGCTGGCCGCGCTGGGCGGTGGATTGAGCCTGGAGCGCCTGGTGGAGACGGCCTCCTGGTTCCCCAGCGCCCTGGTCGTCCTGAGCGTGACGGCCGCGTCGCTGGTGCTCATCCGCACCTGGCTGGCCTCGATCTGGTTGCCCACGGTGATCAGCGGCGCGATCGGGATCTACCTCACCGCCGCGTTGTTCGTTCCCGGCGACGGCATGCTGGAGCCACTGCCCGGAGTGGCCGCGCCCGGTGAGTTCCTGGCATTACTCCGGCAGGGCGTGGCCGATACCGCCACCCAGGCCCCGGTGGTGGGCAGCGCGGGACTGGCGCTGGGCATCGTCTCGGCGTTGCTGGTGGTCCTGTTGCTGGCCGAGCTGCTCGCGGTCGGTTGCCGGGCACCGGCGTGGTCCGGGATCGCCCTGCTGGCGCCGTGGATGCCCGCCGTGGCCCTGGGTGAACCGGTGCCGGCAGCGGTGTTCGTGCTCGCTGCCACCGGCTACCTGGGCCTGCTGGTGCTGCACTCCGCCGGAACCGGAGCGGAACAGCGTGCGCGTCACGGCGCATGGAGATCAGCCGCCGGTGCCGCCGCGCTCACCGTCGCGGTGGCTCTGATCGCCGCCCCTGCGGTCCTGCTCATTCCCACGTCCCCCTGGCAGTGGTCCGGATCCGGGGGCACCAGCGCCACGCGGCTCGATCTGGGCCTTGACGTCAGTGACCATCTGGATCGGGGCGCCGACGAGCTGCTCTACTCCTACCGGGCGAGCGACCCCGAGAACCTCGGACCGCTGCATGCCTACACCCTCGCCGAGTTCACCGGGCAGCGTTGGCTGCGCGGCACCGAACCCCGCGAGACCGAGCCGGTGCAGAATCAAGTGCTGTGGCCGAGCCCGATCGAGGCCGACCGGCCCGACGAGCGGCTGCAGATGAACGTGCTGGACCTGGCCCAGGACCGGCTGCTGCTGCCCGACCAGCCGCGCCGGCTCTCGATCGAGGGCGAATGGGCCTACGACGGCGACTCCGATGAGGTGATCGGCTCCGGCTCGACGCCGCTGGAGTACGAGGCGGAGATCTTCGAGGTGGATCTGGATCCGGCGGACCTCAACGCCGTGGAGTTGGTCGAGGACCCCGAGGTCGACCCCCTCACCCTGCACGTACCCGACACCGGTCACGCCGATCAGATCCGAGCGCTGACGCAACGGGTCGTCGATACTGCCGGTGCCCGGACCCAATATGAGCAGGCGGTGGCCATCCAGGACTTCCTGCGGTTCGACAGCCAGTTCACCTACGACGTCGAGGTGGACCCGGCCCGGACCTCCGATGCGGTCTGGGACTTCCTCGGCAGCGGCCGTGGCTACTGCGTCCAGTTCGCCACCGCGATGGTGGTGATGGCCCGCACGCTGGACATCCCGGCCCGGATGGCGGTGGGGTTCCTGCCCGGGGAAGAGTCCGATCAGGACGGCACCGTCGAGGTCAGCGGCCACCGGGCGCACACCTGGCCGCAGGTGTACTTCGACGGCGTGGGCTGGGTCCGGTTCGAGCCCACCCCACCGGGGCGCACCGGCGCTGCGCCGGAGTGGGCCACCGGGGTGCCCGAGGGCGCCGAATCGCCCGAGGAGGAGTTCCCCACCGGTACCGCGGCCCCACAGACCCCGGAGGAACCGGCCGACGCCGCAACTCCGCAGACGACTCCGGAATCGATCGGCGGTGCCTCCGATCAGCCCGCTCTCTGGCGCTGGCTCGCACTGGCCATCCCGGTCGGCTTGATCGGCGGCGTGCTGGCGTGGCAGTACCGCCAGCGCCGCGGGTCTGACGTGGAGCGTTCCTGGGCGCGGGTGCGCCGGGCCGCCACCGGTATCGCACCGGAGTCCGCTCACCCCGGAGAGACCCCCCGAGGGCTACGGGCGCGGGTGGGGCTGACCGGCCAACCCGGGCAGGCCCTGGCGGAACTGGTGGGGGCGGTGGAGCGCCACCGCTATGCACCACCCGGGCGGCAGGCGCCGAGCGGCAAGCAGGTGCATCAGTGGCGCAGACAGGTACTGGAGGAGATCCGCCGACAGCATCCGCGCAGCAAGTGGCGCCGCAGGGTCATGCACGAGGTGAACACCCGGGACCGGGCGTGACCGGTCTTCAGGGTTCGCGTCGGCGGCGGTCCCAGCGCTCTTCGAGTTTGTCCATGAACCCGGAATCACGCGGCGCGGTCTTGCCGCCGCCACCCCCTCGGATCGGGTGCACGTTCGAGGCGTCACCGTCGGGCTGACCCTTCGGGCGCGACATCGCCACCAGCACACCGGCGAACATGAGAAGGAAGCCGACGGCACTCAGCCAGAGATGCCCGCCGGCCAGACCACCCACCAGGGCAGCCAGACCACCGAGCAGACCCACGATCCCCAAGCCGATCTGCAGGGGTTTGCGGCCGGCACGTCCGGAGATGGTGTCGGCGAGTTTGGGATCGTCGGAGCGCAACTGTTGCTCCAACTCCTCCAGTACGCGCTGCTCGTACTCGGAGAGAGGCACGGTACCTCCCAGGGCGGTTGACGGGTACCCCGACGAGGGGTCTGGTACCTAGGATAAGTGCCCGGAGCCAATAGTGGTAGCCGAAGCGAAGCGAAGCTACCCAGATGTGGCATCTCTAACGTCCGGCGAGCCTCCCGGACGCACGAGGGTGGCCGCTCGGACCGCGCCGCGCCCGTATCGAGCGGTGATGGAATCCATTGCCCGTTCGGCATCGCGGCGGCCCGGTGCGGGCCCGGCCAGGGTGCCCTGGACGGCGGTGGTGGCCGCCGGACTGAGGGCCTCACACCGCACGCCCAGCAACCGCACGCCGCCGGCGGGCAGGGCGACCCCGGCCAGCAGTTCCCGGGCGGTGGCGTAAACGGCCTGCGCCACATCGGTGGGCTCCGACAGCGCCCGGGAACGGGACAGGGTGGTGAAGTCGGCGAACCGTACCTTGATCGACACCGACGCGGTGACGGTGCCCGCCGCCCGTAACCGCATCGCGCAACGGTGCGCCTGGTCCAACAGGACCGCGTTCAATTCCTCGGTGCGGGAGAGGTTGACCGCAAAGGTCTGCTCGTGTCCGATCGACTTCTCCTGCCGCTGTGGCTGCACCGGGCGCGGGTCGCGGCCCCAGGACAGGTCCAGCAGGCGCTGTCCGGCTGCCACCCCGAGCAGGCGGTGCAGGGTCGGTGCGGGCGTGTGCGCAAGGTCGGAGACGGTGTGGATGGCCATCGAGGCCAGCCGTTCCGCGGTGCGCTCACCCACCCCCCACAATGCCCCCACGGGCAGCGCATGCAGGAACGGGACGGTGGCCTCGGCAGGGATCAACAGCATCCCGTCCGGCTTGGCGTGGCTGGAGGCCAGTTTCGCCACGAACTTGGTGCCCGCAACTCCCACG
Source organism: Pseudactinotalea sp. Z1739 (assembly GCF_049725055.1). The sequence continues at coordinate 137,750 of NZ_JBMPQA010000007.1, forward strand.
GAGGCATCCACGAACAGCTCGGTGCGGATGCGCTCGCGGATCTGCTGCGCGATCTGTGTCGGTGAGCCCAGTCGCCGGCGCGCTCCGGAGACGTCCAGGAACGCCTCATCGATGCTGACCTGTTCCAGCACCGGGGTGATCTCGCCCAGGACCTGAAGGACCGCGAGGGAGACCTCCCGGTAGCGCTCGTGCCGGGGCTCCAGCACCACCGCGTGCGGGCACATTGCCCGCGCCCGCGCCATCGGCATCGCCGAGTGCACCCCGAATTCCCGCGCTTCGTAGGTCGCCGACACCACCACGCCACGATGGCGGCCACCGACGATGACCGCCTTGCCACGCAGGTCGGGCCGCTCGATCAACTCCACCGCGGCGAAGAAGGCATCCATGTCCACGTGCAGGATGGGCGCTCCGGAGTCGTCGTCGCCCCAGTCCCTCCCGGCCGCCGCCGCCGACCGCGCCGAACGACTCACGAGGCCATCGCCGGAAGGTGCGTGGGCTCGCGGGCCGTCCGCACCGCCTCGGTCACGATCGCGACGAACTCCACTGCGGCCTGCTCGGTGCGCGCCACCTGCGCGGCCTCGAGGGCCGGCGCACGCCCCGTCTCGATCGCCGCCCGGATCGGCGCGCCGGAGGCGAACAGCGCCGCCCACGGTACCCAGACCTCGTCCAGCTCGGCGATCTGTTCCCAGACGCTGCGCACCGCGCGCCGCCTGCCGGCCGAGGCCGGGTGCAGGGCGAGCAACGCCGCCCCGGCGCGCAGCGCCGCCATATGGGCGTGCAGGAAATTCTCCTGCCCCTCGGCCCGCGCCGAGAGTTGATCGAGTTCGGCATGGGCTCGCCGAAGCAACCGCTCAGGTACCGCACCGCCCATCATCGACTCCCTTCCCGCCCTATCATTATCGAACGCTCGTTCGAAGTTGTCAAGGGCCTTCCGCGTTCGGTCCCACCCGGGTCGCGGGGTACCGTTCCCTGCATGGCACGGCGCAAGACACGCTCGGTGGCGCCGTCGGTCGCGGCGCTTCCACAGGGTCCGATCCCCACCACGTATGCCACCGTAGAACTGACCCCTGACACCGAGGATCCGAACGGTGTGCTGCTGCTGTTGGACGGGGTGCAGAGTTCCCACCTGTACCTGGACGACCCCACCCGGCTGATGTTCGAGTACATGCAGCAGATGCAGGTGGTGCTGACCCATCGATTCGGCCCGGAGGAACCGCTGAACGTGGTGCACCTGGGCGGTGCCGGATGTGCGCTCCCGCGGGCGATGGCCGCACTCTGGCCCGACTCGCGTCACCTGGTCGCGGAGATCGACGCCAAACTCGCTGAGTACGTGCGCACGTGGTTCGACCTGCCGCGCGCCCCGCGACTGCGGATCCGCGTGGCCGATGCTCGCGCGACCATCGCCTCGTTGCGCAGCGGCGGCGGCGACGCCGTGATCCGGGACACGTTCGCCGCCGGCGCCGTCCCACCACACCTGCGTACCGTGGAGTTCACCGAACTGGTGGCCGATCGGCTCAACCCGGCCGGGTGCTACCTGCTGAACCTGGCAGACAACCCCCCGCTGCCGGTGGCTCGGCGCGAAGCGGCCACCCTCGCCGAGGTGTTCGCCCACACCGCCGTGATCGCCGAGCCCGGCGTACTGCGCGGGCGTCGCTACGGCAACGTCGTCATCCTGGGCGCCAACCGCCCCTGGCCCACCGCTCAGTTGAACCGGTCGTTGCGCACCCTCGCCCCCACCGCGCGAGTACTGCACGGCCGCGACCTGCGGGACTTCATCGGCACCGCCCAGGTGTTCCGCGATCCGGTCGAGTCCGATCAGTGGCGCGCCGGGGAGGAGCCGACCCAAGCCTCCGAGTCCGCCGAGCAACGGATGCTGAGCATGCTGCCCGACACCCGCGAGGATCCGGACGGGCTGATCAGCCTGCCCTAGCGAGGTGCCGGAAAAGCCACGAGCCCGGCCGGCGCAACTGCGCCGACCGGGCTCGTGGGAGGTCTGGAATCAGACCATGCGGACGCTCTCCGCCTGCGGGCCCTTGGGGCCCTGGGTGATCTCGAACTCAACCCGCTGCGCCTCTTCGAGGGAGCGGTAGCCGTCCGACTCGATGGCCGAGTAGTGAACGAAGACGTCGTCTCCGCCACCGTCCTGGGCAATGAATCCATAGCCCTTCTCAGCGTTGAACCACTTGACGGTTCCCTGTGCCATGTTGTGCTTGTCCTTCCGGGGACGTTGGTGGGGCAAGCCGTGTGCCGGCCCCGTCTTGCCACATGCTTCGCCCCACGCCTATCTCATCCCCGACCAAGTGGTACCTGGCCCGGAATGTTGGGATTGCGCACAGGAGTGCCCACCCGGGTCGAACGTAAGTGAAACTGTAACAAGGCCAGCATGTCATGCTCTGCCGCAGAAGCGCTACCGCAACACCCGCCGAGTCCGGCTAGTGGACTATCCAGGGTTGCTGGACGGCCCCGCTCAGCCCTTGTCGTTGTCCTGGCCGGCCAGGTACTGGGAGAAGCGGGCGGCGATCTCATCGGCGCTGGGGACCTCCTCCGCCTCCACCACCGGAGTGCCCAACGCCTCGTCCCCGGTGGCCTCGGCGAAGGAGTCGAACTGTTCTTCCAGCGCCCGGACCACCGCGCCAACCTCGTCGGAGGCACCGACCTGCCGGTCGATCTCGGTCTGGATCCGCACGCCGTCGGCTTCCAGGTCACCGATCGGGAGCCCGAGACCGGTCACCCGGGTGATCTGGCGCACCAGTTCGGCGGCGGCCTGCGGATAGTCGGACTGAGCGAGGTAGTGCGGGACGTGCGCGGCGAACCCGAGGGCGTCGTGGCCGCGCCCACCCAGGCGGAACTCCAGGAGTGCCGACGCCGAACCCGGCACTCGCACCGAACTGATGTAGTTGGGGTAATCGGCCACCAACTCGGGCCGCGTCCCGTGGGCGGTCACGGTGATCGGGCGGGTGTGGGGTACCCCCATCGGGATCCCGTGCACTCCGACGGTGGTGCGCACACCGAACTCCTCGATCAGGCCGGTGATCGCGTCGATGAACAGTTCCCACTTCAGGTCCGGCTCCAGGCCGTGCAGCAGCAGCATCGCCTGACCTTCGTCGTCCCGCAGCAGGTCCAGCGTCAGGACCGGCTCGTCATAGGTGGTCCAGGCCCCGTCCTCGTACGTCATCACCGGCCGGCGGGAGCGGTAGTCCAGCAGCGCATCGACATCGAACGTCGCCACCCGGCGGGTGCTGAGTTTGGCGGTGAGGTGCTCGGCGAGCAGCGCTCCGGCGTGTCCGGCGTCGATCGAGCCCTGCAAGGCGTGCACCAGCACCGCGACCTCGCCCTCGGGCAGGTCGGTTACCTCAGTCTCGCGGGTGTACAAATCGCGCGGATCAGCAGCCATGGACGTCCTTTCCTCGTTCACCCCATACTCAACGCTTCCTGCGGTGGTCACATTCCAGCCGGCTCCGCACCGGCAGCAGGGGTGCACCACACCCCAGGGTAGAGGCATAATGAACGGTCGCCCGGTTCCCCACGCCTTCCGAGCCGCTGGAGCCCCGGCGTACCGGCCACGATCACCGCAGCGGAGTACCAACCTATTGTGACCAGCCCTGAAGTCGGCCCACGCAACGCCCTGGAGGTCGAGCAGTCCTACGTCGACCTCGTCTACGCCCGCCTGGACGAACTACGCGCGGGCGCCCGGAAGCGGTTGGCCAAGATACGCCGTGAGGGACCCAGCGGATCTCCGCAGAACCGGTCCGAACGGGATGCCTTCGCGACCATGTACGAGGACCGGGTGGCCGCGCTGGACGCGGTCGAGGACCGCCTGGTGTTCGGACGGCTGGACCTGCGCGACGGCGATCGGCGGTACGTGGGCCGGATCGGTATCTCCGACGCCGAGCACTCCCCCGTGCTCACCGACTGGCGGGCACCGGCGGCACGTGCCTTCTACCAGGCCACCGCGCACGCTCCCGGGGACGTGACGCTGCGCCGGCACCTGCAAACCAGGCATCGCCAGGTGGTGGCGATCGAGGACGACGTTCTCGACCTCGATGCACTTGACCCGGACACCCAGGTGCAACTGGCCGGCGAGGGTGCGCTGATGGCCGCACTGAAGGCCTCCCGCACCGGACGGATGGGTGACATCGTCGCCACGATCCAGGCCGAGCAGGATGCGATCATCCGCTCCGACCTGGGCGGCGTATTGGTGGTCCAGGGCGGCCCGGGCACCGGCAAGACCGCTGTGGCCCTGCACCGGGCGGCCTATCTGCTGTACTCCCACCGGGAACGCCTGGAACGCTCCGGCGTTCTGCTCATCGGCCCGAGCCGGGTGTTCCTGCGCTATATCGAACAGGTGCTGCCAGCCCTGGGCGAGACCGGGGTGGTCTCCTCGACGCTGGGTGATCTGATTCCTGGGATCAGTGCCACCGCCACCGAGGAACCGCGGGTGGCCAGGATCAAGGGGCGCCGCGCATGGGCCGGGATCATCTCCCGGGCGGTCAGGGCCAAGCAGCGGGTGCTGGGGCCCCAGGAACTCAAGGTGGGATCGGTGGTGCTGCAGTTGCGGCCGGATGAGGTGCGGGAGGCTCAGGCCCGCGCCCGACGGTCCGGGCACCCGCACAACCGGGCCCGGGTCACGTTCGTCCGCGCGATGCTGACCGCACTGGCTACCCAGTACCTGGAGCAGATCGGCGGCGCCGGGGAGGATCCGGCCGAGGTGGTCGAGGAGATCCGCAGTGCCCGGGACGTGCGGGTAGCGTTGAACCTGTGCTGGCTGCCACTGACGGCTACCGGCCTGGTGGCCGAGTTGTTCGCCAAACCCCACAAACTCGAAGCCGTGGCCGGACGGATGCCGGCGGCCGACCGCGAGGCCCTGGTGCGGCCGGTCGGGTCGGAGTGGACGACGGCGGACATCCCCCTGATCGACGAGGCCGCCGAGCTCATCGGTTCCGATGACGAGACCGAGCGCGCCCAGGCGCGCATGGAGGCCGCGCGCCGGGAGCAGGAGGTCGCCTACGCCCGGGAGGTTCTCGCCTCGGTCGGCAGCAGTGACGATCCCGTCACTGCCCGCGATCTGGTGTCGGCGGAGACCTTCGCGGGACGGTTCGCTGAGTCGGGGCCACAGTTGACCACCGCCGAGCGCGCCTACCGGGACCGGTCCTGGACCTACGGGCACATCGTGATCGATGAGGCACAGGAGCTCTCGGAGATGGCCTGGCGGGCGCTGCTGCGGCGCTGCCCCAGCCGGTCCATGACGGTGGTCGGCGACGTCGCACAGACCTCCTCCCCCGCCGGTACCCGCGAGTGGTCCCAGCGCCTGGACACGATGCTCCGCCGGGACTGGCGGGTCGCCGAACTGACTGTGAACTACCGCACGCCGGCCTCGGTGATGCGGGCGGCCCGGGCTGCTGTGACCGCCGCCGATCCGAAGCACCCGCCGGCACCCCTGCAATCGGCCCGCGAGGTCCCCGACGCACTGGTCCTGACCGCAGCGGACAGCCTCGGTGAGACTGTGGCGGCGGTGCTGGAGGACGAAGTGGCCGCCGTGGGCGACGGCACCGTGGCCGTCATCACCGCGACAGCCCGCCAGGATGAACTGAGCAGGATGCTGGACATCCCGGCCGGACCGGTGGACCTGGCCGCCCAAGTGGTGCTGCTGGATCCGGCCGGGGCCAAGGGACTGGAGTTCGATCGAGTGATCGTGGCCGAGCCCGCGGCGATCCTGGCCGAGGGCGAGCCCGCGGATCTCTACGTGGCGATGACGCGGCCCACCCAGCGTCTGCACGTGGTGCACGCCGAGGAACTGCCGGCCGGTTTCGCAGCCGCACTGGACCAGCCGATGTCCGACAGGTGAGACGCCTGGCTACCGGCGAGGAAGAAGAAGGACGATGAGCACCGTGGTCAAGGCACTGCTCCTGGAGAACATCCATCCCCTGGCACTCGATCTACTCGAGGGATCCGGCGCGGACGTCTCCACCGTGCCCGGTTCCCTGGACGAGGACGAACTGATCGAGGCCCTGGCAGGTGTGTCCGTCCTGGGCATCCGGTCCAAGACCAACGTCACCGAACGCGTCCTGTCGCGGAGTCCGGACCTACAGGCGATCGGCGCCTTCTGCATCGGCACCAACCAGATCGATCTGGATGCCGCCGTCCACCACGGGGTGGCCGCCTTCAACGCCCCGTTCTCCAACACCCGCTCGGTCGTGGAACTGGCCCTGGCCGAGATCATCGCGCTCACCAGGCGGTTGACCGAGAAGGACAAGTCACTGCACGCGGGCCTGTGGGACAAGTCCGCCAACGGTGCGCACGAGGTGCGTGGGCGCACGCTGGGCATCGTGGGGTACGGCAACATCGGCACCCAACTCTCGGTCGTCGCCGAGGCCCTGGGGATGCGGGTGGTCTTTTACGACAACGCCGAGAAACTCGCCCTCGGCAACGCCCGCCGCATGCCGGATCTGGACTCCCTGCTGGAGGTCTCCGATGTGGTCACCCTGCATGTCGACGGCCGGGCCGGGAACGCCGGGATGTTCGGGCCGGCGCAGTTCGCCAGGATGAAGCATGGTGCCATCTTCCTCAACCTCTCCCGCGGGTTCCTGGTGGACTACGCCCACCTGCGCGATGCGATCAGGGCCGGGGATCTGGCCGGCGCCGCGGTGGATGTCTTCCCTGACGAGCCCAAGCGCAACGGCGACCCGTTCGAATCCGAATTGCGTGGGCTGCCCAACGTGATCCTGACCCCGCACGTGGGCGGATCCACCGAGGAGGCGCAGCAGGACATCGGGGTGTTCGTGGCCGGAAAACTCCGCGACTACATGCGCTCGGGCTCCACAGCCCTGAGCGTGAACCTGCCCAGGCTCACGTTGGACACGCCCGGGCCGGGCCGCCAGCGCATCGCCCACCTGCACCGGAACGTGCCCGGCGTGCTGGCCGCGGTGAACCAGGCGTTGTCCTCCGGTGGGGCGAACATCGATTCCCAGATGCTCGCCACCACCGGTGACGTGGGTTACTCGGTGACCGACATCAGCGGCACCCTGCCGCGGCAGGCAAGGGACCACCTTCGTGAGATCGAGGGCACCATCAGTGTCCGCGAGCTCAACGGGTCGGTCTAGGCTCGCTTCGGACCGGGCGCCGAGCGAGGAACTCAGCCGGTCTTACGCGGCCGGAATGTCCGCTTGGGCTCGCCGACCACCTCCGGCCCGTGCACCGAACCGGTGTTCCGGACTCCATCTGCGGTGGGGTGGTCACCCGCGTTCTTGCGATCGAGCGCCTCGCGCATCTTCGCCTTGGCATCGGCCATCGGCCGATCGGGACCTTCGGATCCGTTCTTCTTCGATGACATCAACAGTCCTCCCTGAACTCACCACGGACCGGGACCGCGTCCCGGGTGGCTCATCCTCAACCTTGCCGGGTCCGGCGCGAACACGCCAGCGGATAAACCCCGGCCATGCACCCTCAGGCGTACTGCTCCGAGGCAGGATTGCGGTCCAACTTCAGCGCGGTGATCGCGGCCTCGAAGTCCTCGAGGGAGGTGAAGTTCTGGTAGACGCTGGCAAAGCGCAGGTACGCCACCTCGTCCAGCGCCCGCAGCGGCCCCAAGGTCGCCAATCCGACCTCGTGGGAGTCGATCTCGGCCACGCCGGTGGCGCGGATGGACTCCTCCACCTGCTGGGCCAGCAGCGCCAGGTCATCGGCGGAGACCGGGCGACCCTGACACGCCTTGCTCACACCGGCCACGACCTTCTCCCGGCTGAACGGCTCCATCGCCCCCGATCGCTTGATCACCGTGAGGCTGGTGCTCTCCACCGTGGTGAAGCGGCGCGAGCACTCGGGACAGTGCCGGCGGCGGCGGATACTGCCGCCGTCGTCGGCGGTGCGGGAGTCCACCACCCGCGAGTCGGGGTTACGGCAGTACGGACAATGCATCGGCGCGTCCCTTCCCGGCTTGGTGACGGCGTGCTCGGTGCACACACAATGCCACATCTGGCTTCCGGTGTGGGACGTCGCCCTCCAGCGGGTTCCTCAGCCCTGCGGGACGCTCAACTCCTGACCGGCGTGCACGGTGGAGCGCTCCAGCCCGTTCATGCCGCGGATGGTCTCCACCACCTGGCGCACGTCCTGCCCCGGATCGGCGATCTCACTCGCGATCACCCACAGGCTCTCGCCCGGCTGGACCACCACGGTGGAGACCTCTGCCGGCGTCTGCGCCTCCGGCGCCAGCAGGGTGCCGAGCCCGCCGCCCACGGCGATCGCCAGCGCGAAGCCAAGCGCGACCAGCACCCGCCGTCCGCGGGTGGTCAGCCGCAGGGGGGCGTGTTCGCGCGCCCTGGCCGGGCGCACCGGCGCCGCCGGACGAACCGGTACCGCCGGGCGAACCGGTGCCGTCACCAGGGGCGTCACGGGACGGGTCCGGCCGCCCGAGCCCTCGGTCTGCTGGGGTACGAGGGCCCGCGGCACGTCGCTCTGCGGCGCAGCCTTCGGGGCCTCCGGGGCCGGAGCCGCTCCGGGCGCCGAGAAGACTGCGGGAACCACGCTGAGGTGACAGGTCGAGTTACGTGCAGGGCCGGCGTGCCCGCAGGGGCGCGTCCGCGACCGCCGCAGGGCGGCCCGCCGGGTCGAGGGGCTGGGGTGGATCGCCAGTGCACTCATCGGATTACTCCTCGGGCCACGTCCGGGACCGGCAACCGACCGACCCTCGAACTGATGTTCTGCGAACACATGTATGGACAGTAACACAGCCGTTCGATAGAGTCGACACGCCAGTCGAACAGATGTTTCCTGTTCGGCGCCGTAACGCCTAGGCTTGGGAACGTCATGGGGAACACCCCACCACCGACCCCTGACATCGCGGTGACGGGACCATGGCAGAGCCGCTCGCAACCGCACCGAACCGCAGGAGGACACGATGGCCGAGGGACCCAAGGACACCAGCCGGCAGCACCCGGACCAGACCGGCCACTCCCCCGGTCTGACCGTCCGGCAACAGCGGATCATGGACTCGATCCGCACCAACATCGAGACCAAGGGGTACCCGCCGACGATGCGCGAGATCGGCACCGCCGTGGGCCTGGCCAGCCCGTCATCGGTGAAGTACCAGCTCCAGGTCCTGGAGGAGAAGGGGTACCTGCGCCGGGACCCGATCTCCACCCGCGCGATCGAGATCCTGGATCCCCACGGCACTGCGCCGGCGCAAGAGAGCCCGGCACCGGCTTCGGCCCGCGGCCCGAAACAGTTCTTCAGCACCGACTCCGATGAGCAGGTGGACGCCTCGCCCAGTTACGTCCCGGTGGTCGGGCGGATCGCGGCGGGCGGCCCTGTGCTGGCCGAGCAGTCGGTGGAGGACGTCTTCCCGCTGCCGCGCCAATTGGTCGGCGACGGCGACCTGTTCCTGCTCAGGGTCACCGGCGACTCGATGATCGACGCCGCGATCTGCGACGGCGACTTCGTCGTGGTGCGTCAGCAGCCGGTGGCCGAGAACGGTGAGATCGTCGCGGCGATGATCGACGGTGAGGCCACGGTCAAGACGCTCAAGCACACCGAGGGCGAGGTCTGGCTGATGCCGGCCAACTCCGCCTACTCCCCGATCGAGGGATCCGACGCCCAGATCCTGGGCCGGGTGGTCAGCGTCCTGCGCTCGGTGTGACCCGCCCGTCCGGTCCGATCCGCAGGCACACCTCGTCGTCGTAGGTGCGTCGCTCGATCCGGAGCACCCGGTACTGCGAGTCCAGGACCGGGAAGGCGTGGATCGGTTGCAGCGTCAACCGCGCTCCGGTCCCGGTGCGCTCGAGGTTGATGTCCAGGTAGCCGTAGTGCTTGCCACCCTCACGCAGCACCGGGTTGCCGTCGCCGGCCACCTCCCAGCGCTCCGGAGCGTCCTGGTCGGCCGTCCAGGCCCGGTGCGGGTTGTACCGCAGGAGTTCCCCATCACCCCCTCGCAGTTCGCCACCCAGGCTGTCCCCGGCCACACCGACGTCGTAGTAGAGCACCCCGGGTGAGCCTTCGTCGCCGTCGGGCACCACCGAGCGCTCGAACAGTTCACTGTGCCCGCAGAGCACCGCGGCCACGCCGAATTCACTGAACATCCGATGGAACCTGCGCATCGGGGTTCCGCCCTGGCCGGTAGAGAACTCGTGATCCATCGGTAGGCCGTGCGCACCGCTGGAGTAGGGCACGTGGTGGAACTGGACCAGGATGATCCGGCCCTGCGCCCGGGCGTCGGCCAGATTCTCTTCGGCCCAGCGCCACTGCGGCCTGCCGGGGGCGATGTCGTTCAGGTCCGTGCCACCGGCGGCGGTGTACTCCGTTGCGGTGAAGTGGTCCTGGGTATCGGTGCCCGGGCCCCGGTAGGCCCGCCCGGTGAGGGGCCGGGCGTAACGGGACCGATGGTCGTCGGGCTCCCCGTTCGAGGAGTCCAGCGTCAGGATCGTGAGTGGTCCGTGGTCGAGGCGGTAGTAGCCCCGGCCCCGCGCCCCGTCCGGGCCCGGGAAGTGGGCGTGGTACTTGGCCCGGGCCCGCACCACCGGGGAACGGTCCGACGGCGTGCCGTACAGGCCGTTGCGGGCGCCGAAGTTCTCCCAGTTTCCCAGCGCAGGCAGGAGCGGTGCCCGCGAGAGCAGGCCCGAGGGGGCGTTGATCGTGAAGAACTCATCCCAGGCGGGCTGGTATCCCCCGCCGCCGACCAGGTCACCGGGATGCAAGATGAGGTCCGCCTCCTCCTGGGCGATCATGCTCACCACCGCCCGGTAGCCCTCCGCCTTGGTGAGCGGGTAGCGCAGGACGGGCCGGCCGGCAGTGTGCTCCGCCACGCCGAAGGCCTCCCGCCACAAACCGTGCGGGTCGGGACGGGACTCCCCGCCGGGGCCGGCCGGCCAGGAGCGATGCGTCACCCGCCCAGCCGGAGCGGTCTCGGAGTCCGACAGCGCCACCAGATGGATCTGCTGCCAGGACCCGTCGGTGGGAGCGGTGCGGAAGGCGGCACGGTACTGCTCGCCATCCTGGGTGACCGCGTAGGTGTACCGCGTGTGTGGCCGCAAGCCGGTCAGGACGACGACGTGGCGGACGTTCCCGTCCGGGTACAGCCAGGAGCCGGGCGCCAGACCCTCGATGAGTTCGGTGCGCTCAGCCTCGGTAGGGCTCAGCACGTCGAGGGCCTCGGGTCGGGACGTGACCGGCCCGGGCGCGCCCGGGCCGGTCACAACGACTTCTCCGGGTTCATCGGTGTGGGAGAACCAGATGATCGTCATGCCGGTGCTGCTCGGTGCGTGCAGGTAGGGCCGGACGCGGAAACCGGACGTCATGCCGGTGCGTCCCCACCACCGGACAGCCTGCGCAGCGCGGCCCGGACCAGGTCACCGTCGGTGGTGGGCCACAGCGGCGGGAGCGACTTGGCCAGGAAACTGCCGTAGCGCGCCGTTCGCAGCCGGGGGTCGAGCACGGCCACCACGCCACGATCGGCCACCCCACGCACCAGCCGGCCCGCGCCCTGAGCCAGCAGCAGAGCCGCGTGGCTGGCAGCCACCGTCATGAAGCCGTTGCCACCTCCGGCAGCCACCACCTCCTGGCGCGCCTGGCGGATCGGGTCATCGGGGCGCGGGAACGGGATCCGGTCGATGACCACCAACTGGCATGCCTCCCCCGGCACGTCCACGCCCTGCCACAGCGACAGTGTGCCGAACAGGGAGGTGGCGGGTTCGGCGGAGAACCGGCGCACCAGGGCCGGGATCGAGTCCTCGCCCTGTAACAGGATCTCGGTGTCCAGCCGCTCCCGCAGCGCCTCGGCCGCAGCCTGCGCACCGCGTCGGGAGGAGAACAGCCCGAGGGTGCGCCCGCCGGCGGCCTCGATCAGTCCGGCGAGTTCGTCCAGGGCCTCCTGGGCCGTGCCGTCACGGCCCGGCGGCGGCAGGTGCGAGGCCACGTAGAGGATGCCCTGCTTGCCGTAGTCGAACGGGGAGGACACCTGCACGGCCCGGTGGGGCCCGAAGCCCATCCCGACGCTGCGCACGGCGTGGTCGAAGGTACCACCGAGGGTGAGGGTGGCCGAGGTGAGCACCGCGGCCCGCTCGGCGAAGAGTTCGGAGGCGATCGGGCCGGCCACGTCCAGCGGTGCGATCTTCAGCCGCGAACCCTCCCCCGGTGCGCGCCCGCGCTCGCACCAGAGCACGTCGATCCGCTCCGCCACACTGTCGGAGAGCAGGCGTTCGGCGATCTCGAACAGCACCAGCAGCGCCGACGTCGCCATGGCTCGGCCACCGGCTTCCTCGGCCTTGCCCTGGCCCTGGGTCTGCTCGCTGCGCACCGCCGTCATCGCCTCCCGGCACGCCTCGGCGATGGAGCGCACCGTGGGCACCAGTTCGGCCGGCAGGCCCTGGGGCAGGCGGCCCTCGGGCACCAGACCAAGGTTGGTGCGCAGATGTGTGGCGGCATCCTCCAGGGCGGACAGCGCGATCCCGGCGTGGCGGCGGGCGAGCCGGGCGGTGCGTTCCACGGACGCGGCGGACAACTCCACCGTGGCCTGGGCGGTGACCCGGTCTGCGAGTTCATGCGCCTCGTCCACGATGAGCACCTGGTGTTCGGGCAGCACCTTCGGGGAACCCGAGGCGGCGATCCCCAGCATCGCGTGGTTGGTCACCACCAGGTCCGCCTCACGGGCGGCGCGGCGGGCGTGTTCGGGGAAGCAGTCGTTCAGCAGCGGGCAGCGTTGCCCCAGGCACTCCAGGGAGGTGAGGGAAACCTGCCGCCAGGCCCGGTCGCTGACCCCGGGCACCAGATCGTCACGGTCCCCGGTGCTGGTCTCCTCGGCCCACCTGCGCAACCGCAGCACCTGTCCGCCCAGGGAGTCGTCCTGGCCCTCGGGGTGCTCCTCGGCGGCCGAGGGGGCCGCGGCTGCGGCGTCGAAGAGGGTGCCCTCGTCGTCGGCCGGGTAGCCGCCAGCCACCTTGTGCAGGCACAGGTAGTTGTGCCAGCCCTTCAGCAGCGCCACCTGGGGCTCCCGGGGCAGGTGCCGCCGTAGGGACTCCGCGGCAAGCGGCAGGTCGTGTCCGAGCACCTGGCGCTGCAGGGCCAGGGTGGCGGTGGAGACGATGGTCCGTTCCTCGTTGCCGACCGCGTGCAGCAGCGCCGGGATCAGGTACGCCAACGACTTACCGGTGCCGGTGCCTGCCTGGACGAGGAGGTGCTCGGCGCCGGCCAGCGCGGCGGCCACCTCGGTGGCCATCTGGTGCTGGCCCTCCCGGCGGGCGCCGCCCATCGCCGCGATGACCTCATCGAGCACGGAATCCAGGTGCGATGGCGGATCGGGACGACTCACGTCGTCGTCGGTTGGAACGGTACCGCCCGCGTCGCTGCCGGCGTCGTCGGGGCTCATCCTCCGACGGCAGCATCCAGGTCTGCCGCCAGCGCCCCGTCGACCCGTGCGTGCAGCCGGGTCCCGTCCTCGGTGTGTTCGGTACTGATCACCTCTCCGGCCACGTGGGCCCGGTGCACCAGATCGCCGCGCCCATAGGGCACCAGCACGTCCACCTCCACCGCCGGGCGGGGAAGTTCGGAGGCGATGTGTTCGCGCAGTTCCCCGATGCCCGCGCCGGTGCGCGCGGAGACGGCGACGGCGCTGGGCTCGCGGGTGCGTAGCGCGGCGATGGTCTCGGCATCGGCGAGGTCGGCCTTGTTCAGCACCACGAGTTCGGGGATCTCCGAACTGCCCTCGATCTCCCGCAGCACATCGCGCACCGCGGCGATCTGACCAGCGGGATCGGGGTGGGAAGCGTCCACGACGTGCACGATCACGTCGGCCTCGGCAACCTCCTCCAGCGTGGAGCGGAAAGCCTCGACGAGCTGGGTGGGCAGGCTCCGCACGAACCCGACGGTGTCGGCCAGGGTGTAGGTGCGCCCGTCCGGGGTCTCGGTGCGCCGCACGGTGGGGTCCAGGGTGGCGAACAACTGGTTCTGCACCAGCACACCCGCGTCCGTGAGGCGGTTCAGCAACGAGGACTTGCCGGCGTTGGTGTACCCCACGATCGCCACCGAGGGCACCGCACCGGCACGGCGGGAGCGGCGCCGCCCGGCCCGGGCCGGGGCCATCTGGGCGATCTGCCGCCGAAGCCGGGCCATCCGGGTGCGGATCCGCCGACGGTCCAACTCGATCTGGGTCTCCCCGGGTCCGCGCGAGCCGATACCGGCGCCCCCGGCCGTCTGCCCACCGGCCTGCCGGGACATCGACTCACCCCACCCGCGCAGGCGCGGCAGCAGGTACTCCAGTTGGGCCAGTTCCACCTGTGCCTTGCCCTCCCGGGACTTGGCGTGCTGGGCGAAGATGTCCAGGATCAGCGCCGTGCGGTCGATCACCTTGACCTTGACCACGTCCTCCAGGCCACGGCGCTGGGACGGGCCCAGTTCGGAGTCCACGATCACGGTGTCGGCGCCGGTGGCGTGCACCAGTTCGGCGAGTTCGGCCGCCTTGCCCGAGCCGAGGTAGGTGCCCGGTTCAGGATGACGACGACGCTGCAGCACTCCATCGAGCACCTGCGATCCGGCCGTCTCGGCCAGGGCGGCCAACTCCCGCAGCGAGACCTCGGCCTGCTCCACGGTGCCCTCGGACCACAGGCCCACCAGGATCACCCGCTCCAGGCGCAGCGAGCGGTACTCCACCTCGGTGACGTCGTCGAGCTCTGTGGACAGCCCGGCTACGCGGTTCAGCGCGGCACGTTCCTCCGCGTCGAACTGGTCACCGTCGTGCGCACCGGGCGCGGCGTCGTCGGCCTGGATGGCGGTGCCGTGGCGAGCCAGGATGCGGTTCACCACGGCTTGGGCGCGATCCTCGACGTCATCGGTGGGCGAGCTGTTCGTGGCGTGGGTAGGTTCATCTGCCACTGGGCGGTCCTGCGAGGGGGTGTTGGTCATCGTGTCCTGTCGTCGCGGTCCCGGTGGGCTGGGGACATCGGGTCGCGCCAGGGCCGGGGAATCTGTCGGTTCCACTTTCCCACGCTCATGCCGGGGTTCCAACCGATTTCGCTGAGCGCGTGTGGTCCGGCGTGGTGGTCCGCGTTGAGCCACGACGCCTCGGCCCGGACACCTGCGCCCTGATCACCGACATGGAATAACCGACATGGAATAGAGGTGAATAGCGGAAATGCTATGGAATCGGGGGGCCTTTGTGATCTCGCATGCCCCGGCCCGATCCACGAAGTCACATGGGATGAGGCATGCTCGGGGCCACGACCGCGCATGTGAGTCTGGGCGGCCACCCCCGCGCGGCTATCCTCGCGGGGTGGCGCACTACTTCGAGTCCCCGACGGCCGGCCCCGCGCGCCGGCGCACGATCTCGGTGAATCTTCGCGGTGAGCAGGTTGAGGTGCACACCGACCGGGGGGTGTTCTCCGGGGACCGGCTCGATCCTGGTACCGCTGTGCTGCTGCGCACGGTCACCGAGCCGCCGGCGTCCGGGGTCCTGGTGGACCTGGGGTGCGGGTGGGGGCCGATCGCGCTCTCGATGGCGCGCGCCGCGCCCCAGGCACGGGTGCTGGCCGTGGACGTGAACGAGCGTGCGTTGGAGCTGACGGCCGCGAACGCCAGGACGCTCGGGCTGGGCAACGTGGAGACTTTCACACCCGATGCCTTGCTGACGGCCGTACCCGATCTGGTCATCGATGAGTTGTGGTCCAACCCGCCGATTCGCGTGGGAAAGGCTGTGCTGCACGGGTTGCTCCGCGCGTGGCTGCCTCGGCTGCGGTCCGGCGCGCAGGCGCACCTGGTGGTGCAGAAGAACCTGGGGTCGGACTCGCTCCAGCGTTGGATCGCGGCCGACCTCGGCTTCGAGGTGGAACGCCTGGCCAGTTCGAAGGGATTCCGGGTGCTGACGGTGCGCGGTCGCGGCCCGACCGACGGCGCCTGAGTCGCAGACGCCCTCGGTTCGGAGGCTGCTGCGACCTTCCTACCGAGAGCGCATATTTCTGCGATTTCTGGCGTCTGGGTCTGGTGGTTGTCGGTGGCCCACGGTAGACTCGTACACATGTTCGACGTACCGCAAGCGGGGCCCGGCCGGCATGGGAAGCCGGCCGAGGGCGCTGTGCGTGCTGATGCCGCGCAGGCAACTGAGGTTCACGCGCAGACCGGTGCTCGGCCAGAGGCTGACGGACGAACCCGTGCTCGGCCAGAGGCTGACGGACGAACCCGTGCTCGGCCAGCGCCCGCGCCCACGCCCGGATCCGCGTCGGGGTCGGGGTCGAGGTGCGAGTGTGGAGGTTCGCGGGGGTTGGGGCCGGGTGGGCGGTTGCCGCTGTGGAAGATCCCTCAACCGGCTGATGATGAAGTCTCGTCCGGGCCGGAACTGGAAGCCCGGGGTTGGCGTGAGGTGGTGGCACCTGGATCCGATGCGCCCGATGAGGTGGTCGCAGCGTTCAACGACCCACCCGCGCATGTGCTGCAGGAATGGTCACAGGATCCACATTTCCCCGCTGCTGAGAGCGAGTTCGACGAGCAGGCTCCGGACTTGGATGAGGACGAACTGGTCGATGCCAATCTGATCGCTGCCGGTGTTTTCACCCAGGTGTGTGCAGACCCGGATCCAACGGGGGTGTTCCCCTTGCCGGCGTGGGGTGAACGGTTGCCGGTGGGGGTGGCCCCGCGCACTGATGGGTACCTGGCCGATGTGGGGGCTCATGCCCGCCGGCGTGGGGATTGGCAGGCTGTGTACGACTTGGAGCGCCTGGATGCCAGTGGGATGGACGCTTACACGTTGATCGAGGCCGTGGCGGCGTGGCGACGGGTGGAAGCCCTGGCCGCGTATCACCAGCGGATCCTGGCCCATGAGTTGTCCTTGCGTCCGGTGCTGGCCCTGGGTAAGGGCCGGGCCGAGGCGCCCTCACGGGTGTCGGTCGCGGCAGCACAGTTGGGGGCCCGGGTGGGGTTGACTCGTCAGGGCGCGATCAAGTTGGTGACCGTCGGGGCGGCCATGCGCGCCGGTACCGGGATCGGTGTCGGTCAGGCGCTGCGCGAGGGGGACATCGATGCGGACAAGGCGGACCTGCTGGTCCAGGCCACCAAATACCTGCCCGAAGAGGTGGCGATGCAGGTCCACGACCAGGTGTTACCCGGTGCAGGTTTGAACACTTTGCCCCGGGTGGAGCGGGACGTGGCCACGGCGGTGGCTGAGGTGGATCCGGAGGATCTCTCCGCCCGTCACGCCCGGGCGCGGGCCGAGCGGCGAGTGGGTGCACCGCGGGTGCGTCCCGATGGGATGGCCACAACCAGCATTTACTGGCCGGCCACCGATGCCATGGCGTTGCACACCGCCCTGGAAGCGGGCGCGCGGACAGCCAAGAACGACGGCGATGAGCGCACCCTCGACCAACTGCGTACCGATGCCCTGACCACCATGGCCCACACGGCCCTGGCCACCGGACGCATCGGCCCCTGCCCCAGCGCCACCACGCCCGGGCACGCCCAGTCCGGTGACGACAGCGCGAGCGCTGGTGACGGGTGCACCTGCCCACCGGTGTTCAGCACCTCCGAGGTGGCACCGGCCAGGGGGCGGGGCCGCCATGATGGCAGTCCGCTGAGCCCTGGTGAGGTGCTGACGCCGTTCACTCTGGGCACCGTGGGTGGAGCCCGGGCCCAGATCCGCATCACCGTGCCCCTATCCACCTTGATGGGCACCAGCAACGACGCCGGTGACCTCGAAGGATACGGACCCGTGCCGGCCGAAGTGGCCCGCGCCTTCGCCGCCGGGGGCACCTGGAAGCGCCTCGTCACCGACCCCCTGACCAACCGGGCCCTGGACGTGACCGCGAAACGTTACGAACCACCACCGTGGCTGCGCGAACAAGTCATCACCAACCAGCCCTTCTGCGTGGCCCCGGGTTGCAACGTCCAAGCCCGGCACGCCGACCTCGACCACGGCGTGCCGTTCCCTCACGGCCCCACCGCCGAGTGGAACCTGCACCCCCTGTGCCGCCACCACCACCGGTTGAAAACCCACGCCGGATTCACCCATCACAGCCCCACCCCGGGTGTGCACGAATGGACCACCCCTACCGGGCACCGCTACCGCACCGACCACGACGGCACTCACCTGCTCCCACCCCCGGGGCAGCACGAGACGAACGGTGCCGGGCGAGCCAACGGCGATGGGCCGAGCACGCGCAACGGTCCCGTCAGGACACCGTCGTCCTCCGAGTCAGTTGGGCCACCCCACGCCTATCCCAGCCGGGACGACCCACCACCCTTCTGAAGTGGCTCAGAACGGGTGAACCTGCGCC
Organism: Pseudactinotalea sp. Z1739; assembly: GCF_049725055.1. Next base: position 155,989 of record NZ_JBMPQA010000007.1, read on the forward strand.
ACCAGTTCAGCCGGCCCGGCCAGTTCCACGTGCCCGTCCTCGAGCACGCTCACGCGCAACCGCCCGCCAGGAACCAAAACGTACCAGACGTTCGGGGCCCCCTCCCCGAACCAGGTCCGGACCGCGAGCGCTGCGGCGCAAGCGCCGGTCCCGCACGACCGGGTCTCCCCCACCCCGCGTTCGTGTACTCGCATCTTGACCACCCCGACCGACTCCGCCCCCACCACGTTTCCGGCCTCGTCGACGATGTCCAGATCCTGCTCGCCCAACGGCACCACGAGTTCAACGTTCGTGCCCTCAGCCGGTTCCGGATCGACCACCGGCACCTTACTCAGGTCCGCCAGTTCCAACTCCTCCGGATCGGTCAGAGCAATCACGGTATGCGGATTCGGTACGGACAGCCGCAACCCCGGCCGCGGAGCGCGGAGTCCCGCGACCTCCACCTGCACATCCGACCCGGCTCGTAGCGCCTCAGAACCGCCCGGCGCCGACCACGTCCCCATGTCGACCGCGAACTCCTCCCCCTCCCGGCGCACAATCAACTCCCCCGCACGGGTCGCGATCGGAACGGCTGCACCGTCGGGAAATTCGAGCAGGCCCTCATCGATGAGGTACGCCACGAACACCCGGACGCCGTTGCCGCACACCTCCGCCACCGAGCCGTCGGCATTGCGGTAGTCCATGAACCACTCGGCGTCACGGACCGGCACATCGGCGAGCGCCCCGCCGGCCGAACTGACCAAGACCGCACGGATCACGCCGTCCGCGCCGATCCCGGTGTGCCGGTCCGTCAGGTCCACGACGTACTCGGCGCTCAGCGTGTGCTGGTCATCCGGGTCGGCGAAGAGGAGGAAGTCGTTGCCGGTGCCATGACCTTTGGTGAAGACCGGATGTGGTTCTGGACCCATACGCCGGAGCCTACTGTGCATCGGAACGGGTCTCGAGATGACCCAACGCCCGGTGCAGCACCCCGGCGCCGGCCCGGAGCCAGTGCACGCGCGGGTCACGCCGGAACCACTTGATCTGCCGGCGGGCCAACTGCCGCGTGGCCAGGCCAGTGTCGGCCACAGCCTGTGCCACATCGCACTCCCCGCGCAGCACGGCCAGGGCCTGGGCGTAACCCACCGCGCGGTTGGCGGTTCGCCCACGCTCCAGCCCGTTGGCGACCAGTGCGCGGGTCTCCTCGATCAGACCCGCCTCGAACATCGACACCGCCCGCGCATCGATCCGCTGGTCGAGCCGGGCCGCTGGCATCTCCAACCCGATCTGCACCGCCGGGATCGCATACCGGTGCTCGGGCAGATTGGCACTGAACGGCTTCCCGGTCAGGCGGATCACCTCCAGCGCCCGCACGATCCGGCGCGCGTTGCGCGAATCGATCCGCTCGGCCGCCACCGGATCCACCCGGCCCAACTCGGCGTGCAGCACGCCGGGGCCCTCGGCCTCGGCCCGGGCCTCCAGTTCGGCACGCACCCGCGGGTCGGTGCCGGGGAAACTCATCTCGTCCAGCAACGCCCGCACGTACAGCCCCGAACCCCCGACGACGACGGCGCGGCGCCCCCGGGCGGCGATGGCGGCCAGGTCCGCTCGGCCGTACTTCTGGTACGCAGCCACCGAGGCTTCCTGGTGCACCTCGAGCACATCCAACTGGTGATGCGGAATCCCCCTACGCTCCGCGACGGGCACCTTCGCCGTGCCGATATCCATGCCCCGGTAGAACTGCATCGCGTCGGCGTTGACGATCTCAGCCCCCAGATGCTCGGCCAGGTCCAGGGCGAGATCAGACTTTCCAGTCGCGGTGGGCCCCACGATGGCGATCACTGACGCAGACACCCTGGCAACCTACCGCTCGCCCCCGGGCTTATGCTGATTGGTGATGAGCAACCCCGACAACGGCCCCGACGAGGGCCGATCCTCCGAGGAAGACCAGGCGCCCGCCGAGGAACCCGTCAACGCGGCCGACTTCGAACTGTCGGAGGAAGACATCGCCGCCGCCGAGGTCCATCCGGTCACCCCGGAGCGCATCCGGACCTGGCTGAAGGAGAAGGGGCACAACCACCTCCTCCGCCCCGACGGCCAGCCGGCCGGGATCTGGAACGGCTCCCTGTTCACTTTCACCGTGACCCGGCACGTGCTGCAGATCCGGGGCCAATGGAGCCGCACCATCACCATCGAGCGCCGCGCGGAGTTCATGGCGCTGATCAACCACTTCCACACCCGCAACCCCTGGCCCAAGTGCTTGCTCCAGGTCATGGACGACGGCTCCATGCGGTTCACCGCCGACCTGGCCACGCCGATCTCGGCGGGGATGTCCGAGCAGCAACTCACCCGGGCAATACGTCTGGGTATCGGCGCCGGCCTGTCCCTCTTCGCCCAGTTGGATAAGCAGTTCCCCGACCCCTTGATGACCACAGGTGCCGCATGATCGACCCCACTGACCTACCCGGCGTCGGCGACTGGCCCGCGCCGGTAACCGTCGACCGTCTTCATCGAATGGTCGAGTCGGCCGGCGTGACCGTGACCCCGGCCGAGAACCAGATCCTGCGCGCCCGGCTCGGTGACAACCTCGTGGAGATCTCGGTGGCCGCGGGCAAGGCCACCGTGCTGCGGGTCCTGGGACTGGCCTCGACCACCCTGCCCAAGGACGCCGAGTCGGCCCTGGCCACCTATGCCAACAACTGGCACCGCGAGAAGGTCTGGCCCACGTTGCTGTGGACCACCAACGCCGAGGGCAACCTGGCGCTGCGCAGCGTCTACACAGTCGACTTCACCGCCGGTGCCACCGACCAGCAACTCACCACCGCGATCCGGCTGGGTCTCAGCGCCACCGCCAAGGGCCTGGACTCGGCGCTCGAGGCGCTCCAGAACGGCACCACCGAGCCCGAACTGGGCTGACGGGCTCATGATGAGCCACCGTCCGGAACCCGCGGCGCAGGCCGATTTGCGGACACTGCTCGACTCCGCCGACCGGATCGTCGGCTTCACCGGCGCCGGTGTCTCCACCGAGTCGGGCATCCCGGACTTCCGCTCCGCCGGTGGGGTATGGACCACGTACGATCCGGCCACCTTCGACTTCGCCCGGTTCATCACCGATGCGCAGGTGCGCGAGCAGAGCTGGCAGATGCGCCGGGAGTTCTTCGACGCCGATGCTCGACCGAACCCGGCCCACCGCGCCCTGGCAGCCCTGGAACATCAGGGCCGCTGTGCCGGGGTGATCACGCAGAACATCGACGGCCTGCATCAGCAGGCGGGGTCGGTCAACGTCCTGGAACTGCACGGCACCGCCCGGGAGGTGCTGTGCATCGGAACCCATCCTGCTCCCGGCAGCCCGCAAGGTTGCGGGTGGCGGGCGCCGCACGCATGGGCGATGGAGCAGGTCGACGCCGGCCATCCCGACCCGCGCTGCCCCGACTGTGCCGGGATGGTGAAATCCGCGACGATCTCGTTCGGCCAGCTGCTCGACCCCGACGTGATCGAGGCGGCCCTGGCCCTGGCCCGGTCCGCGGATCTGCTCATCGCCGCGGGATCCTCGTTGCAGGTGCAGCCGGCTGCGGGCCTCCCGCTGGAGACCCTCGAGGCCGGCGGCCGCCTGGTGATCATCAACGACGAGCCGACCCCGCTGGACCGGTTCGCCGACGTGGTGGTGCGAGGCCGTGCCGGTGAAGTGCTCGGCGCAGCCGTGTCGCCCTAACGCAGCCGTGCCGATGCACCACGGCGTACCCGCCCCGGCTCAGGCCTGCGAGCGCACCTTGGGCATCCCCAGCCCCACCGGGACCGGGCCTGTCGGGACGGTGCCCGCGGCCCTGGCCCGCTGCGCCGCCTCCCACGCATCACCGGAGCGGGTGCGCCGGACCTCGAACGTGCCACCCCGGACACCGGAGTCGGCGATCAGGTGGTGCGGCGCCGAGGACGTCACCCGCGCGGTGACCATGTCGCCCGGGCGAGGTGCGTCGTCGTCGGGCATTCCCTCCGGCAGACCGAGGTGCACCAGCCGGTTGTCCGCCGCCCGCCCCGAGAGCCGCTTTGTGGCGGCGTCCTTGCGCCCCTCGCTCTCCGCGATGAGCACTTCGACGTCGGTCCGGACCTGCTTGGCGTTCTCCTCGGTGGAGATGCGCTGCTGCAGGTTCACCAATCGCGCGTACCGCTCGGCGACCACATCGGCCGGCACCTGATCGGGCATGTCCGCGGCCGGGGTTCCCGGACGCGGGGAGTACTGGAAGGTGAAGGCGCTGGAGAAGCGGGAGGCCTCCACCACGTCCAAGGTGGCCTGGAAGTCCTCCTCGGTCTCCCCGGGGAAGCCCACGATGATGTCAGTGGTGATCGCGGCATCGGGCAGTTGCGCCCGCACCCGGTCCAGGATCCCGAGGAACTTCTCCGACCGGTAGGACCGGCGCATCGCGCGCAGGATCACATCCGACCCGGACTGCAGCGGCATGTGCAGCGAGGGCATCACGTTCGGGGTGGCCGCCATGGCATCGATCACGTCATCGGTGAACGCCGCCGGGTGCGGGGAGGTGAACCGGACCCGTTCCAGGCCCTCGATGTGACCGCAGGCGCGCAGCAGTTTCGCGAACGCACCCCGGTCCCCGAAACCCACGCCGTAGGAGTTGACGTTCTGGCCCAGCAGGGTCACCTCGATGGCACCCTGATCCACCACGGCGGCGACCTCGGCGAGCACCTCGCCAGGGCGCCGGTCCCGTTCCTTGCCCCGCAGGCTCGGCACGATGCAGAAGGTGCAGGTGTTGTTGCAGCCCACCGAGATCGACACCCACGCCGCGTAGGCACTCTCCCGGCGGGTGGGCAGCGTGGAGGGGAAGACCTTCAGCGACTCCTCGATCTCCACCTGCGCCTCGTCGTTGTGGCGGGCCCGTTCCAGCAGCACTGGCAGCACGTCGAGATTGTGGGTGCCGAAGACCACGTCCACCCACGGAGCGCGCTCGACGATGCCGGCCCGGTCCTGCTGGGCCAGGCAGCCTCCGACGGCGATCTGGAAGTCGGGGCGGTCCTTCTTCAGGGAGGCGAGCTGGCCGAGGTTCCCGTACAGGCGGTCTGCGGCGTTCTCCCGTACCGCGCAGGTATTGATGACGACGACGTCGGCCCGGGCGGCCTGTTCCAGCAACGAGCCGCTGTGGCCGCCGGCATCGATGTAGCCGGCCTGCTCCAACATGCCCGACATCCGCTCGGAGTCGTGCACGTTCATCTGGCAGCCCAGGGTGCGCACCATGTACCGGCGCGGGGTTTCAACACTCACAAGGCCCGATTCTACGGTGCTGCAGGCCGAGCGCGAGAAGCCTGGTGGGCGGGGATCGAGTCCAATTCGTGATCTGCGTACCGACCCCCGGATGGGTACGAGGCATTAGGTTGCAGATATGTCAGAAGCGACTCCAGAACCGCCTGCCCTGACGGCGCCGGCCCCGGATATGACCGCAGCCGCCGGTGAACCGCTCGTGGTGCTCAGCGACGTGCAGAAGTACTTCGGTGAGTTGCACGTGCTCAAGGACATCGACCTCACCGTGCACCGCGGCGAGGTCGTGGTGGTGATCGGGCCCTCCGGTTCGGGCAAGTCCACCCTGTGCCGCACCATCAACCGGTTGGAACCGATCAATTCCGGTTCGATCACCCTGGACGGCCAGGAACTGCCCGCCGAGGGCAAGGCCCTGGCCGCGCTGCGCGCCGATGTGGGCATGGTCTTCCAGGCCTTCAACCTGTTCGCGCACAAGACGGTGCTGGAGAACGTGACGCTGGGGCCGATCAAGGTCAAGAAGATGAAGACCGCCGAGGCCCGCAAGGTCGCGATGGATCTGCTCGACCGGGTCGGCGTGGCCAACCAGGCCGACAAGATGCCGGCCCAACTCTCCGGAGGTCAGCAGCAGCGTGTGGCGATCGCCCGCGCCCTGGCGATGCGGCCCAAGGTCATGCTGTTCGATGAGCCCACCTCAGCGCTGGACCCGGAGATGGTCAACGAGGTCCTCGACGTGATGGTCTCCCTCGCGAAGGAGGGCATGACGATGGTGGTCGTGACACACGAGATGGGCTTCGCGCACAAGGCGGGCGACCGCGTCGTCTTCATGTCCGAGGGCCAGATCGTGGAGGTTGCCGATCCGGACACCTTCTTCGCCGACCCGCAGACCGATCGAGCCCAGGATTTCCTGAGCAAGATCCTCACCCACTAGTCGCCGCCGACCTGAACACCCATTCCACTCACAGACATGTGCGACCCACAGGAGGAAACCCACGATGAAGAACACCCGTAAGACATTGATCGCCCTGGCGGCAGCCGGGCTGCTGATGCTCACCGCCTGCAACGGGGACGACGGCGCTCCCGAGGGCGAGCCGGTCGACCCGACGGAGTTCCCCGAAGGCAGCACGATGCAGCAGCTGCACGACCAAGGCTCCATCACCATCGGCACCAAGTTCGACCAGCCCTTGTTCGGGCTGCAGGGCCCGGACGGCACACCGGTGGGCTTCGACGTCTCCATCGGCCAACTCGTCGCCGACGCCCTGGGCGTGGAAGCCGAGTTCGTGGAGGCACAGACCCCGCAGCGTGAGAACCTCATCGAGAACGGATCGGTGGACATCGTCGTGGCCACCTACACCATCAACGACACCCGCAAGGAGGTCGTCGACTTCGCCGGCCCGTACTACATCGCCGGTCAGTCCCTGATGGTGACGATGGACAACGACGAGATCTCCGGCGACGACGACCTCGACGGCAAGCGCGTCTGCTCCGCGGACGGGTCGACCCCGGCGCAGAACATCGCCGAGAACTACCCGGAGGCCGAGCTGGTCACCTACGGCGCCTACACCGACTGCCTGGACCCACTGCGAAGCGGGCAGGTGGACGCCGTGACCACCGACAACGTGATCCTGGCCGGCTACGTGGACGAGAGCCCGGACGACTTCAAGATCGTCGGGGACCTGTTCACCGAAGAGCCCTACGGCATCGGCCTGGCCAAGGGCGACGACGAGTTCCGCGATTTCATCAACGACGTGATCGAGGAATCGTATGAGAACGGCAACTGGGAGGCCGCGTGGGAGAACACCGCCGGCACGGTGCTGGAGCTCCCGGAGCCCCCGGCCGTCGACAGGTACTGATCGCTGCCCACGTTGACACACCTTGACGGTCCGGGGCGCGCTTGCGCTCCGGACCGTCAAGGGTCGGATCGGGAGGACAAGGCATGAATGTTGTCCTGGACAACCTGCCTGCGTTCTGGAACGGATTCCTCACCACGCTGTACCTGTCGGTAACGGCGGGGATCATCTCACTGGTCGTGGGAGTCCTGCTTGCCGCGATGCGGGTCTCCCCCCTGTCCACCTTGCGCTGGGTCTCGACGGCGTGGGTCGAGGTCATGCGGAACACCCCGCTGACGCTCATCTTCGTGTTCATCTCCGCCGTGCTGTTGACGATGGACATTCTGATCCCGATCGGACGTACCCAGGCGATCGTGGCGCTTTCGGTCTACACCTCCGCGTTCGTGTGCGAGGCGGTGCGCTCCGGGATCAACAGTGTGGGCGTCGGACAGGCCGAGGCAGCCCGTGCGATCGGCCTGACCGGCGGGCAGTCGTTGAATCTGGTCGTGCTCCCCCAGGCGCTGCGGACCGTGGTGCCACCGATCATCAACGTGCTCATCGCGATGATCAAGAACACCTCCATCGCGGCCGGATTCGCCACGGTGGAACTGACCTCCACCGCCCGCACCCTGGCGCTGGGTAACCCCGGTCCGGCGGCCCTGTGGATCTTCGTGGGGATCGCCGTGTTCTACCTAGCGCTGACCGTGCCCTCGGGGCTACTCGCCAACTACATCGAGCGGAAGGTGGCCTTCGCGCGATGAGCAACGTCAGTTCAGTTCTCTACGACATTCCCGGACCGGTGACCAAGCGCCGGCAGCGGCGGTGGTCGGTGGTCGCCGGGCTGGCGATCTTCGCGGTCCTCGGTGCGGGCCTGTTCGCGATGTACCGCAACGGGGTCTTCGATGAGCGCTGGATGGTGCTGATCGATCCACCGAACGTTCGGGGGTTGAACAGCACCGCGGCAGATGTGTGGTGGAACTCACTCATCATGACCGGCCTGATCCAGGGGACGCTGGCCGCGGCTGGGCTGGCCATGCCCATTGCCGGGCTCGTCGCGCTGATCCTGGTGGTGCTACGCACCTCGACCAAGAAGGCCGTCAGCGTCCCCGCCAAGGTCCTCATCGAGGTCTCCCGCGGACTCCCGGTGCTGGTCCTGATGCTCTTCGGGCTGTTCGTCTTCAACTTCAGCGCCTACGTCTCTGTGGCATTCGGGCTGATCGTCTATAACGCCGCGATCCTCGCCGAGATCCTGCGGGCCGGTCTGGCCTCGATCGCCAAGGGTCAGGGCGAGGCCGGGATGGCCATCGGGCTGAGCTGGTTCCAGAACTTCTTCATCATCACCCTGCCGCAGGCAGTCCGGGTCATGATGCCCAGCCTGATCGCGCAACTGGTGGTGTTGCTGAAGGACACCTCGATCGGTTTCATCGTGGGCTACACCGAACTGCTGCGAACCGGACAGGTCAACTGGAACTTCTTCGGCAACGAAACCCGCCTGCCGTTCTTCGTGGCGGTGCTGGCGATCTACCTGGTGCTGAACTTCTCCCTCACCCGCATCGCCACCTTCGTGGAGAAGCGGCTCCGCGAGCGTGGCCAGCGCGCCACGCTGCCCGGTGGGATCGCCGCCACCCTCAATCCCAGGGACGCCTGACCGGCTGCCGCCTCCTAGGAGCCCTCGGAGACCACCAGGTCGGCGTAGTCGGGATGACGCTCGATCCAGGCGGCCACGAACGGGCACACCGGGTCCACCCGGCGCCCCTCGGCGCGGATCCAGTCCAGCGCCGTGCGCGCCAGGGCCGAACCCACGCCGCGGCCCTCCGCGGCCGGCTCCACGAGGGTGTGGCGAAGGGCCACCACGTCTGCCCGGCGCTCGTACTCCAGGCGCCCGAGGTGTTCACCACCGGCGGTCGCCACGAACTGCTGCTGGTCGGATGAATGTGAGATCTGCGGATCAGCCATGACTCACCCTAGGCAGATCACGGGCTCTCCAGGAAACTCTCGGCGGTGCCGGCCGGGTCGGAGTCGCCCTGGTCGACGCCGTCCTCGGCCTGCTCATCCTGGAACAGTTCGCTGATCAGCCGGTGTGCCAACCCCGCCGGGTAGCCCTTGCGGGCGAGCATGCCCATCAGACGCCGACGGCGCCGAGTCGGATCCAGGCCCTGGGAAGACCGGGCCTTGCGGCGCAACAGGGCCCGCGCCGCGGCCTCCTCGTCCTCGGGCTCGATCGAACTCAACGCAGCCTCGGCATCCTCACTGCCGATGCCCTTGCGTCGCAGCTCGAGCGCCAGCGCCCTGCGGGCGAGCCCCCGCTCGGACTGACGGCTGCGCACCAGCATCTGCGCGTACTCGGCGTCGTTGATCAGGCCCACCTCGGTGAACCGGTCCAGGACCTTGGCGGCCACCGCCTCGGGGACGTCCTTCTTGGCCATCGCCTCGGCCAGTTGCGAACGGGAACGCGGGGAGTGGGTCAGCAGGCGCAACGCGATCGCGCGCGCCACCGACTCCGCTTCCGGTTCGGAATCAACCGCCGCCGCGCCCGTGGCCGGGGGTTCACTCACCCGGCCACGGGAGGTACGCGTACGGCGCATCAGGTCACCGGCGTCGGCTCGCTCGGAGGAAGGCATCCGATACTCAGAAGTCGACCGCCTCGGCGGACTCCGGCACCACCTCGAGTTTGATTCCCACCCCGAGTTTGGTCTTGATCTTGGTCTCGATCTCGTCAGCCAACTCGGGGTTGTCCTTCATGAAGCGGCGCACGTTCTCCTTGCCCTGACCCAGTTGGTCACCCTCGTAGGTGTACCAGGCACCGGACTTGCGCACGATCCCGTGCTCCACGCCGAGGTCGATCAACCCGCCCTCGCGGGAGATGCCCATGCCGTAGAGGATGTCGAACTCGGCCTGCTTGAACGGCGGGGCCATCTTGTTCTTCACCACCTTGGCACGGGTGCGGTTACCCACCGAATCGGTGCCCTCCTTGAGGGTCTCGATCCGGCGCACGTCGATGCGTACCGAGGAGTAGAACTTCAGCGCCTTACCGCCGGTGGTGGTCTCCGGTGAGCCGAAGAACACCCCGATCTTCTCGCGGAGCTGGTTGATGAAGATGGCGGTGGTCCCCGAGGAGGACAGCGCGCCGGTGATCTTGCGCAGCGCCTGGGACATCAGCCGGGCCTGCAGGCCCACGTGGGAGTCGCCCATCTCGCCCTCGATCTCGGCCTTGGGGACCAGGGCTGCGACGGAGTCGATCACCACGATGTCCAGGGCGCCGGAGCGGATCAGCATGTCCATGATCTCCAGGGCCTGCTCGCCGGTGTCCGGCTGGGAGACCAGCAGCGCATCGGTATCCACCCCCAGACTCTTGGCGTACTCGGGGTCCAGGGCGTGCTCGGCGTCGATGAATGCGGCGATCCCCCCGTTCTTCTGGGCGTTGGCCACCGCGTGCAGCGCCACGGTGGTCTTACCGGAGGACTCCGGACCGTAGACCTCGACGACCCGGCCCCGCGGGAGGCCACCAATGCCCAGGGCCACGTCCAGGGCGATCGAACCGGTCGGGATGACCTCTACCGGCGGACGGGTGTCATCACCCAGCCGCATCACCGAGCCCTTGCCGTAGGCGCGGTCGATCTGGCCGAGAGCGGCGTCAAGGGCCTTCGTGCGATCTGCGTTCGTGCGATCTGCTGCGGAAACAGCCATGGTGTGTCACCTTCGGTTCTGGGCGGACTCTCCGCCGGATGTGCAAGGGCTGGTCTGTTCGCCACCACCCTCTCCGGGTGGCTTGATGGGGCGTGGAACGAGGCTATGTCCGACCACTGACATCCGGTGCGCCGCGGATCCAGCGTGTGGATCCAGGGCCGCACCGTCCGCGTCCTGTGGACAGCCTAGGACGAACGCGTGTTCGAGGTAAGTCCGACACGCCGAACGCGCGGATTGACCACGACGCAGAGCACGATCGTGGGCCCCGCTCAGGTCAGCAGCAGCCGTTCGATCCGCCGGGTCGCGGCCCACAGACCCAGCGCGCTCATCACCGCCAGGTAGGCCACGTGCGCCCACATACGGGCGTGCACTGCTCCGGTGGTCAGGCTCCGGATCAGTTCTACCCCGTGGTACAGCGGGGTCGCCTGGACCACCCACTGCAGGGCCGGCGGATAGGTACTCAGCGGGAAGAACGTGGCGGAGAACAGGAACAGCGGCAGGATCGCCAGCTGCACGTAGTCGGCGTCATTCCATGAACGCATGTAGGTGGTGGCGGCCATGCCCACCGAGCCGAACGCCAGCCCGATCAGCGAGGCGACCGGGATCGCCAGCACCGCCCAGGCCGACAGCACGAACCCCGACAGCGTGGCCACCAACAGGAACGCCACGGAGTACACCAACCCCCGCAACAGCGCCCAACCGATCTCCCCCACCGCGACATCGCGCGGGCTCAGCGGGGTGGTGAGCACCGAGTGATAGAGCTTGGCGTCCTTGATCTTGCCGAACACGTTGAACGTGGAGTCCATCACCGCCCCGTTCATCGCGGAGGTGGCCATCATCGCCGGGGCAACGAAGACCGCGTAGGACATCGCCTCCCCGTCGACGTCGATGGTGCCCACCAGCGTCCCGATGCCCACCCCCAGGGCGAACAGGTAGAACACCGGCTCGAGGAAGCCGGAGACATAGGTGAACACCGCCCGGCCGGCCGCCCGCGCGTTGCGTTCGACCAGTGCCCACGGCCGCAGCAGCAGCGCGATCATCACACCACCATCCGCTTTGTCAGTCGGCGCACCGCGAGGGCATAGCCGACGGCGATCATCGCCACCAGCACCGCCAGATGCACCGCGAACCGCCACGGTTCCAACCACAGCGGGGAGTCCGGCCCCAGCCCGAACGCCCGGTTCAGCGCCACCGCGTGGGTCAGCGGCGACACCCATGCCACCGCCTGCAGGCCGGTGGGCAACTGCTCCAGGGGGAAGAACGTCCCGGAGAACAGGAACATCGGCATGATGACGAAGCGCTGCAGGATATTGAAGCCCTGCCCGGAGTCGGTGATCCCGGCGGAGTAGGCGAAGGTGCAAGCCGCGAAGCCCATCCCGGTCAGCACGGCCACCACGACGACGGCGGGCACCCATACCCCGTTCATCGCCCCCAGCGCCGTGGCCACCGCGGTGAAGACCCCGGCCACCATCGTCATCCGGATCAGGATGTAGACCAGTTGCCCGCGCACCAGGTCCACCACCCTGATCGGGGTGGCCAGCATCGCGTAGTAGTTGTAAGTCCACTTGATCGGCGCCAGCACGTTGTAGGTGGCCTCCCCGGAGCCGGTCATCATCGTCTGGGCCGCGACCAGCCCGGTGGCCACGAACGCGACGTAGGCCACGCCGTTGATCGCGCCACCGCCGGGGCCGTCCACCAGCGACCCGAGCCCGTAGCCCAGGCCGGCCAGGTACATCAGCGGGGCCAGGAAGGAGGAGACCACGGTGGAGGGCCAGATCCGCCGGTAGCGCATCAACCAGTACGTCAGCACCGCCCGCCAGCCGGAGAACGAGGACGAGGAGACCGGACGCCTCGGATCGGCAGGGAGGCTCGCGCCGGCACCGGGGCCGTCTTCCGGGCTGGTCATTCGATCAGGCTCCGCCCGGTCAGCCGCAGGAAGACGTCCTCCAGGCTGGACCGGCGCACCAGCGTGGCCGCCGGGTGGATGCCGCGTGCGGTCACCGTCTCCAGGGCCGCGTCGCCGTCGCGGACGTAGAGCAGGACCCGGTCGGCGAGCACCTCGACGCGATCGGCGAGATCGCGCACCTGGCCGACGACGTCGTCGTCGTGTTCGGCGAACCGCAGTTCCAGCACCTCCCGGGAGGCGTGCTGGGCGATCAGGGAGCGCGGTGAACCCTCGGCCACGATCCGTCCGGCGTCCATCACCACCAGTCGGTCGCAGAGTTGTTCGGCCTCGTCCATGTAGTGAGTGGTCAGCACCAGGGTGACCCCGGAGCGCTTGAGCTGGAACAGGCGCTGCCACAGGTTGTGCCGGGCCTGCGGGTCCAACCCGGTGGTGGGCTCATCCAGCAGCAGCAGGCGCGGTTCGTTGATCAGGGCGCGAGCGATGGTCAGACGCCGCTTCATCCCGCCGGACAGGCTCTCGACGACGGCGTCGGCCTTGTGGGTCAGATCGGCGAACTCCAGCAGCGGGCCGGCCCGGCGGGCGGCTTCGGCGCGGGACAGCCCGAAGTAGCGACCGTACACGAGGAGGTTCTCAGCGACCTTGAGTTCGGTGTCCAGCCAGTCCTGCTGCGGGACCACGCCCAGTTGGGCGCGGATGTCCGGGCCGTCGCCGGCCGGGTCCATCCCGAGCACGCGTAGGGTGCCGCCGCTCACCGGCGAGGTGCAACCGATCATCCGCATCGCCGAGGTCTTGCCCGCCCCGTTCGGTCCCAGGAAGCCGAAGGACTCCCCTGCCTCCACCGTGACGTCGATGCCGTCCACGGCGGTGAAGTCACCGAAGGTCTTGACCAGGTTGCGGGCTTCGATGAGGGGCATGCCTGGCACTGTAGGACATCGTCGGCACTGCTAGCAACCTATCTTGCTTGCCTGGGGCGTCATCGCCATGCCGGGTATCCGGGCAGGTCCAGCGCACCGTTCCCACCCCACTCCCGCAGTGCCCTGGTGATCGCCTCATCGGCCGCCGCGGCGGTATCGGGGAAGTCATCGGCGGCCTCGGCGATCACCTGGCGCCACCGGCTCACCAGCAGTTGGCGATGATTCGGCGCCAGCGCACCGGCGGGTCCGATGCTGGCCACCTTGGTCCGGGCCGAAGGAAGCAGCCACGCGGCCGAGACCACGGTGAAGATGACGACGGCGCCGCGCACCTGAGCGGGCCAGTGCGGGTCGGTCGCGAGCTGGGGAAGCTGCCCCGACGCGCCCGCGGTGAACTCGGCCAGCATCGCCTCTCGCAACCCCGACGGCGGAGTGAACACGCACCAGCAACTGCTGAACGGCTGCAGTGCGTAGGCGGCGTCGATGGCTACCGGATGTACCGCGGTGCCCTCGGTATCCAGGAAGCGCACCGCAGGTTCGGTCAGCACCGCGTTGTCCGGGCAGGTGTCTCCGGCTGAGATCACCTCGCGGGTGGAGTCGCCGAGCAGCGCTGTGAGCGCCTCGGAGATCTCGGCCCGCGCCGCCTCGGCGTGGCGCACGCCCCAGTCCGCCATCGCATCGAGCCCCGCGCCCGGCAGCGCGGCAATCAGGCGGCGGTTGGTCTCCTCGGCCGGGCCCAGGTCGGCGCGGAACTGCGCCAGCACGTCGGGATCGGCCACCACGTGGCCGCCCAGCGCCCGGGCCCAGCGCAGGCAGGCGGCCCAGGCCGCACCCGGGTCGTCACCCACGAGCAGGTCCGCCAGGGTGGGGGCCGCGCCGATGTCCTCCATCACCAAGGTGGTGTTCGGGGCGTCCTCGGCGAGCAGGGCCGGGGTACCCGGCAGGTAGCGCAGCCCGGCGCGTTCGCGCAGGAAGCCCTCGGTGTGGGCGCCCGCGCCGGCATCGGCTTCGTCCGGGGAGCCACCCTCCGGGGCCAGGAAGGTCTTGACGACCACGCTGCTCCCCCACTGCGCCGGTGCCTGGTTCACCCGGTGCCGGCTCACCCGGGAGCGAGCAGAGCCACCCAGTTCGGTGCCGGGAGCCAGGTCGATGTCGTCGGGAAGATTCGGCGGGAGCACGGTGGACACCGGTTCACCCTAGGACAGCGCCGGAAGCCGGATGTGCGGATTCGCCGCGTGAGATTACCGCTTGCGCGCCTGAGGTTGGCGGTGGTGCCAACGCACGTGCTCGGGCAGGTCGTTGACCACGCAGATCGCCGCCCAGACCTCGCGCGGGGACGTGCCCTGGTCCAGGGCCTCCTGCGCGGTCCGCCCACCGAGTGGCCCCAGCACCATGTCCTTTGCCAGCGATGCGGCGTAACTGCCGAAGGTGTCGGTCATGGCGGACCAGAATTCCGAGTGCTTCACCCGCCCAGCGTAATATCGCCCGGGATGAGTACCGCACTGAACTGGCTGTCCGCCCTGGACCACCCCGAGTTCCTCGCCGACCGCGTCAGCGCCGCACTGCGGCAGTGGCCCGATGGCGACGCCGAGGCCGTCCAGGTGGCCGAGATCGACCCTGCGATCGCCGACACATCCGCCCTGGTCGCCGCGACCGACATCACGCTGGAGTCCAGCGCCAACTGCCTGGTGGTGCGTGCCCGGCGGTCCGGCACCGAGACCCTGGCCGCCGTCCTGGTCCTGGCTACCACGAAGGCGGACATCAACACCGCGATCCGCAAGACGCTCGGGGCGCGCAAGTGCTCCTTCATGTCGATGGACGCCGCGGTGGAGGCCACCGGGATGGAGTACGGCGGCATCACTCCGATCGGACTCCCGCAGGACTGGCCGCTACTGATCGATGAGCGGGTGGTGGCTCAGGACCAGATCGTGATCGGCTCGGGGGTGCGCCGATCCAAAGTGCGCATGCCCGGCCCGCTCGCGCAACAGTTGCCCGGGGCCCAGGTGATCACCGACCTCGCCGTGCCGATCGCCTGAGCCTCGGCCGGGGTCTCCGGGCAGGGTGTCGGTACCTACCGTCACAATAGGGCGGTGAGTGGATCCACTGAGCGCGGACCGGACCCGGGCACCCTCCCGCGGGAGACCACGGCGCCCCTGACCGGGTTCAGCGAGCCGACGACGGCGTGGTTCTCCTCCGCATTCGCCGCGCCGACCGCCGCCCAGTCCCAGGCGTGGGAGGCGATCGCCTCCGGCGATCACGCCCTCGTCGTCGCCCCGACCGGGTCGGGGAAGACGCTTGCGGCGTTCCTGGCCGCGCTGGACGGGTTGCTCACCGGCCCGGACCCGGCCGACCCGGGCCTGCGGTGCAAAGTGCTCTATGTGTCCCCGCTCAAGGCACTGGCCGCCGACGTGGAGCGAAACCTGCGCTCACCGCTGGTGGGAATCACCCAGGCCGCCCAGGCCCACGGCCGCTCGGTACGCGAAGTCCAGGTGGGCGTGCGCACTGGGGACACTCCGGCGGCGCAGCGTCGGGCCTTCGCCACCAGGCCCACCGACATCCTGATCACCACTCCGGAGTCGTTGTTCCTCATCCTCACCTCCGCGGCGCGGGAGGGGCTGCGAGGTGTGCAGCAGGTGATCCTCGATGAGGTGCACGCCCTGGCCGGCAACAAGCGCGGTGCGCACCTCGCGTTGTCGTTGGAGCGGCTCGATGTGCTCACCGAGCGCCCGGTGCAGCGGATCGGACTGTCGGCCACGGTCCGTCCGCCCGAGGTGGTCGCGCGGTACCTGGCCGGGGCACGCCCGATCGCCGAGGGTGGGCGCGAGGTGCGGGTGGTGGCTCCGCGCATCGCGAAGGTCCTGGACATCGACGTGACCGTCCCGGTGCCGGACCTGTCCGACATCGGCGGGGCAGCCAGCAGCGCCGACCCACCGGCCACCGGCGGGGACGAGGAACTGGACCTGTCCGGGTCCGCGGCCGGGCGGCTCCCGGAACTGACCCGCCCGGGCGCAGGGCAGGCCAACTCGATCTGGCCGCACGTGACCGAGCGGATCACAGACCTGATCAACGCCCACCGGGCCACGATCGTGTTCACCAACTCCCGCCGGGGCGCGGAGCGGTTGGCAGCCCGGATCAACGAGTGCCAGGCCCGGCGGCTCGGCCTGGACGATCCCGACCCCGGTGCCGATCAGCCGGCGCAGGCACCCGGCCAGTCCGGCTCCCGCACCGACGTACCGCCCGAGGCGGTGATCGCCGCGGCTCACCACGGCTCGATGAGTCGGGAGGAGCGCGTCCGGATCGAGTCCGCCCTGAAATCCGGGACGCTTCCGGCGGTGGTTGCTACGAGTTCACTGGAACTGGGGATCGACATGGGCGCGGTCGACTTGGTGGTCCAGGTCGGGGCCCCGCCGTCGGTGGCCTCGGCGTTGCAGCGCATCGGTCGGGCCGGACACCAGGTCGGGGAGGTCTCCCGCGGGGTGGTCATGCCGACCCACCGCGGTGACCTACTGGCTGCGGTGACCACGGCCGCCCGGGCCGGGTCCGGGCAGATCGAGCAGGTGCACATCCCGGCCAACCCACTGGACGTGCTCGCCCAGCAGGTGGTGGCCGCCACCGCGGTGCAGGACTGGGACGAGGCCGAACTTGTGGCGTTGGTACGCCGCGCGACTCCCTTCACCGGTCTCACCGACGGGGTATGGCGTGCGGTGCTGGACATGCTCTCCGGGCGCTATCCGAGTGAGGACTTCGCCGAACTGCGGCCCCGTCTGGTGTGGGACCGTCGCAGTCGGACCCTGAGCGCCCGCCCGGGCGCGCTCCGCCTGGCGGCGACCTCCGGGGGCACCATTCCCGATCGTGGGCTGTACGGGGTCTACCTCGTGGGGGAACAGGACCCGCGCCGCGGCGGCAAGCGGGTGGGAGAGCTGGACGAGGAGATGGTGTTCGAGTCCCGCGTCGGGGACACCTTCACCCTCGGCTCGAGCACCTGGCGCATCGAGGACATCACGCCCGACCGGGTCCTGGTCTCCCCCGCCCCGGGCCTGCCGGGCCGACTGCCCTTCTGGAAGGGTGACGCCCCGCCCCGCCCGGCCGAGCTGGGCCGAGCCCACGGGGAGATGATCCGCCACCTCGCCACCGACCCCGACGGCGCCCACGCCCGGGCGGGGCTGGCCGGCCTGGACGACTGGGCGCGGCAGAACCTGCTGACCTACATCGGTGAGCAGGAGCAGTCCACCGGGGCGTTACCGACCGACCGCACGCTCGTGGCCGAGCACTTCCGCGACGAGTTGGGTGACTGGAGAATCGCGATCCACTCCCCCTACGGCGCGGCGGTGCACGCGCCCTGGGCGTTGGTGCTCAGCGCCCGGCTGCGGGAGCGGTTCGGCCTGGACGCCCAGGTGATGCACGCCGATGACGGGATCGTGCTGCGATTGCCCGAGACCACCTGGGCCGAGGATGAGGCACGCGGTCCGCTGGACGTAGGCGAGCTGGTGTTGGCGCCGGGGGATGTGCACGCCGACGTGCTCAGCGCCCTGACCTCCTCGGCGCACTTCGCCGCTCGGTTCCGGGAGGCGGCGGCTCGCTCACTGCTCCTGCCCCGCCGCCGCCCGGACCGGCGCCAGCCGCTGTGGCAGCAGCGTCAGCGCAGTGCCCAGTTGCTCTCGGTGGCGGGCCGGTTCGCCGATTTCCCGGTGGTGCTGGAAGCGGTGCGGGAGTGCTTGCAGGACGACTTCGATGTCACCGCCCTGACGGACCTGATGCGCGCCCTGGATCGGCGGGAGGTGCGCCTGGTGGAGGTGCAGACCCCCCAGCCCTCCCCCTTCGCCCAGTCCCTGGTGTTCGGGTATATCGCGCAGTTCCTGTACGAGGGTGATGCGCCACTGGCTGAGCGCCGTGCCGCCGCGCTGACCCTCGATGCCCGGCTGCTGACGGAACTGCTCGGCGAGGGTGCCGAGGTGGCCGAACTGCTCGACCTCGACGCGCTGAGTTCGGTGGAGGCCGAGGTGGGTCTACGCACCGAGACGACCCGGGCCCGCGACCTCGAGGCCCTGGTGGACCTGATCAGGCGACTGGGGCCGGTGCCGCAGCACGAACTCACCGCGCGCAGTGCCACGCCGCAGGACGTACCCGGCTGGCTGGCGGACCTGGCCGCCGCCCGGCGGGTGCTGCCGGTGCGCGTAGCCGGGCAGGACCAGTGGGTGATCGCCGAGGACGCCGGCCGTGTGCGCGACGCGTTGGGTGTGGCGCTTCCCCCAGGGCTGCCCGAGGACTTCACCGCACCGGCCCCCGATGCTCTCCTGGATCTGGTGCGCCGGCACGCTCGCACCCACGGTCCGTTCCGCGCCGGCGAGGTGGCGCAGCGGTTCGGCCTGGGCGTGGCCACGCTCACCCCCGCGTTGACCGCACTGACCGACCAGGGGGTGCTCGCTGCCGGAACGCTGCGTCCGGCGCAGGCCCATACCGCGGCCAGTGCGGCCATGGCCGGGCCGGACTATTGCGACGCCCAGGTGCTGCGCAGGATCCGGCGCCGGTCGCTGGCGGCGCTGCGCGCCGAGGTAGAGCCGGTGCCCGCCGCGGCGCTGGGAATCTTCTCCCCGCGCTGGCACCAGATCGGACGGTTGCGCGGGGTGGAGGGGGTGCTCAGCACGGTGGAGCAACTGGCCGGCAGCCCGATCGCCGCCTCGGCATGGGAGTCCCTGGTGCTGCCGGCCCGGGTGAGCGACTACCGCCCGGCGATGCTCGATGAACTCACCGCCTCCGGGGAGGTGGTCTGGGTGGGGGCCGGCGCCGGACCGGGCAGCGATGGCCTGCTCGCCCTGCTGCCGGCCGAGGCTGTTGCGGAACTGGCGCCCCCGCCCGATGACGACGCCGCCCACGGCCGGGTGCATCGGGCCGTCCTGGAGGCGCTGGCAGGTGGGGGCGGAGTGTTCTTCCGGGATCTGGTCGCCGGTGTGCGTTCGGCCTCGCCCGCACCGGAGGAGGACGGTGACGACCAGGAGCTCGCGCAGGTCAGCACCGAGGAGGTGGTACGGGCCCTGTGGGACCTGGCCTGGGCCGGCCATGTGACGAATGACTCCCTGGCGCCGCTGCGCGTGTGGATGTCGGCGGGCGGCGCCCGGCCCGGCACCCATGTCGCCGGCCGGCGGCCCGCCCGGCCGCGGTCGCTGCGGGCCGGGGCGTTGCGTGCAGCAGGCTTCGGGGCAGGCGGCCGGCACACCGGCGGCGCGGTGCCCACGCCTCCTTCCGCGATCGGACGGTGGTCGGCGGTACCGGAACGGGCTCCAACGCCCGAGCGGGCCGTCGCCGCAGTGCTGTCGCTGGTGGATCGGGACGGCGTACTGACCCGTGGCGCGGTCGGGACCCGGGTGCCGGGCGGGTTCTCCGCGGCCTACCGGGTGCTGGCCGAGGCGGAGCAGGGCGGTCAGGTGCGTCGGGGGTACTTTGTGGAGGGCCTGGGGGCTGCCCAGTTCGCCCTGGCTGAGTGCGTGGAGCGGCTGCGTGCCGATGCGGCCGAGGTGGAGCGTGATCGTGGGCAGGCAGTGCTGCTGGCTGCCACCGATCCTGCGCAGCCCTACGGCGGTGCGCTGGCGTGGCCGGAGACGGTCACCACCACGGCTACCGGACACCGGCCGGGCCGGAAGGTGGGGGCCAGCGTGGTGCTGGTGGACGGCCGGTTGGTGCTGTACCTGGAACGCGGAGCCAGGAGCCTGCTCTCCTTCACCTCCGCTCCCGCGGCGCTGCAGGCCGCGGCGACCGAACTGGCCCGGTGGGCCGGCGACGGAGCGCTGGGCAGGTTCACGGTGCAGCGCGCAGACGGCGCCGACGCCCTCACCGAACGGAGCCCGCTGGTAGCGGCCCTGACCGAGGCGGGTTTCATCGCCACCCCACGTGGGCTCCGGCTGCGCGCGGGCTCGGGACTGTCGGGGAGCTCGGGTGCCCGAGGGTGACGTCGTGGCCCGAGTGGCGCGCCACCTCACCCGGGCACTGACGACGGGACCCTTGGTGCGTGCCGAACTACGCTGGCCGGGCCTGGGCGATGCCGACCTTACGGGTCAGCAGGTGAGCGAATGCCTCGGCTACGGCAAGCACCTGTTCATCCGCACCGGGAACGGCTGGAGCCTGCACACCCACCTGCGCATGGATGGCACCTGGCGGGTGCGGCGCACCGCCGCCCCGCCCGAAGCGCTCCGAGGTCGTTGGATCCGTGCGGTGCTCGCCACTGCGCGATGGACCTGTGTGGGTTCACACCTGGGCATGATGGACCTGGTGCGTGCTCGTGACGAGCGCCGGCTCATCGCGCACCTGGGACCGGACCTGATGGCGAAGCACCCGGACCTGGATGGGGCCGCGCGGAATCTGCATGCCCAAGGCTCCCGTGGGGTCGGTGAGTCGTTGCTGGACCAACGGGTGGCGGCCGGGATGGGCACCATCTACATGGCCGAGACACTGTGGGAACACCGGCTCAGCCCGTGGTTACCCGCCGACCGGGTGCCAGATCCCCGCGCGCTGTACGCCACGGCGTCGTTCCTCATGCGCCGCAGCGCCGACGCACCCGAACTGACCGCCACCGGGCACCTGGGAGCGGGGCTGCACACCCACGTGCACGACCGGGCCGGGAAGCCCTGCCGGCGCTGTGGTGAGATGATTGCCGTTGCCGAGGTTGCTGCGCCACCGTTGGCACGGCCGGCGTTCTACTGTCCGGGTTGTCAGGAAGGCAGGCGAGCGGGGGCCGGGTATTGAGGTTGCGGGGAGATCCACGGACACCGGTGCTGTCCGCGCTGATCCTGACGATGGCCATGGTCGCGATGGACACCACGATCATCGCCACCGCCGTACCGCAGGTGGTCGGTGACCTCGGGGGGTTCGATCAGGTCGGCTGGGTGTTCTCGGTGTACCTCCTCACCCAGACCGTGACGATCCCGATCTACGGCAAACTCACCGACGTCCACGGCCGCAGACCGGTGCTCGTGTTCGGGGTGTCGGTATTCCTGGCGGCCTCGGCCCTGTCCGCGGCAGCCTGGGACATGGTCGCGCTGATCGCCTTCCGCGCGCTGCAGGGACTGGGCGCGGGGGCGATCGCGGGGACCGTGCAGACCGTAGCCGGGGATCTGTACAGCGTGCGCGAACGCGGCCGGGTACAGGGGTACCTGGCCAGCGTGTGGGGCATCTCGGCGGTGCTCGCCCCGACCCTGGGCGGCTTGTTCGCACAGTACCTGTCCTGGCGATGGATCTTCCTGGTGAACATCCCGATCGGGATCTTCGCCCTGGTGCTGATCCTGCGGGGCCTGCACGAGGACATCGTGCGGCGGCGCCACAGGATCGATTACCCCGGTGCAACGCTGATCCTGATCTCGGCCGGGCTGCTCATCTTCTGGCTGCTTCAGGGCGGTGCCACCTTCCCGTGGTGGTCGGTCACCAGTGTGGTGATGGTGAGCGTGGCCGTCGTGGCCGCAGCCGCACTGGTGCTGGTGGAACGTCGTGCAGCCGAGCCGATCCTGCCACCACACCTGTGGGCGCAGCGCATCACCCTCTCGGCCTACATCGCCTCGGGGGCCGCGGGGATGGCGGTGATCGGCCTATCGGTCTACCTGCCGAACTGGGGGCAGAGTGTGCTCGGGCTGTCACCGATCGCCGCGGGGTTCGTGCTGGCCACGATGAGTATCACCTGGCCGATCACCTCAAGCCTGTCCGCGAAGGCCTACCTGCGAATCGGGTTCCGGGACACCGCCCTGGTCGGCGCCCTGGTCACGGTGCTGGCCGGGGTGGGGTTGAGCCTGCTCGGCCCGGACGCCGGAGTGTGGCAGCCGGTGGCGTGCAGCGCCCTGATGGGCGTCGGGATGGGTCTGTTGTCCACCCCGTTGATGGTGGGCCTGCAGAACACGGTCGGCTGGGACCAGCGCGGAACCGTCACCGGGGGGTTGCTGTACGCCCGTTTCCTGGGACAGAGCATCGGCGCGGCCGGGTTCGGTGCGGTCGCGAACACGGTGCTGCGGCGCCGGGAGGGAGCAGCCGCCGAAGTCGCGATGCATGCGGCGACTCATGCGGTGTTCGTGGCGCTACTGGTGGTAGGCGTGCTGGCCGTGGTGGCTCTGCTCCTCGCGCCCCGGCGGTTTCCCACCCATGCGGTGGGCGGGGAACCGGTCCGGGACGAGGGCTGAGCCCGGGCTCAGACGCCGGCGAGGTCTTCCTGGCCGAACTGCTCGGCCATGGCCATCTGCTCGGCGAAACTGACCGGGACCGTGTCCGGAACGGCGATCCCCTCGACCAGCGCGATGCGGTCGGAGACTTCCCGCAGCACCACCGACAACGGCACGCTCAATGCCGAGGCGATGGAGTTGAGCAACTCCGAGGAGGCTTCCTTCTGTCCGCGCTCGACCTCGGAGAGGTAACCGAGGGACACCTGGGCGGCGGAGGAGACCTCGCGAAGGGTGCGGCCCTGGCGCTGGCGGATGTCGCGAAGGACATCACCGATTTCTCTGCGAAGAACCACCATGGTGCGTCCCTCCTCTCTCGCCCGCATCGAACTCTTGGATGTGTGTGCCGGTGTTGCAGTATTACCGTACCCCGAGATCGCCCGTGGCACCGTCCGGGGAGTGGACGGACGGCCGGCCGGGCGCCTGGAGCGCGGAGAGTGCATACGTGTGATCATTACTTGCTTCAACGCCCGGGCGCATCTTGTTTGTTCCCGGTGGGCCGGATCGCCGCCGCGCCGAGCGCCAGCGCCAGGTCCACCGAGGACGCCCGCAACTGCTCCCGACCCCCGGCGAGTCGGTAGTGCCGTACCCAGACGCCGCCCGGATGGGCGCAGGCCAGATAGATCGTGCCGACTCCCTGCCCGTCCTGACCGGCCGGGCCGGCCACGCCGGTGGTAGCCAGGGTGAGTTCGGTGCCAAGCAGTTGCGCTGCCCCGGTAGCCATCTGCGCGGCCACCAGCGGATGCACCGGTCCGTGCGCCGCGAGCAGACCAGCGTCCACCCCGAGCAGATCCCGCTTGACGTCGGTGGCGTAACTGACAACCGAGCCCCGGAAGGTCGCCGAGGCGCCCGGAACCTGCACGATCCGGTCGGCGAGCAGCCCACCGGTGAGGGACTCAGCCGCGCCCAGGCTCCAACAGGCCGCGCCCAGCCGAGCCAGGAGCGTCGCGGCCGGGTTCTCCGCCGTCTGACCGGTCATGGGCCCGCTACTGCGCGGTGGCACCGCTCCGGGCCACCTTGATGGCTCGAATGAGGTAGTCCAGCCCGGTGACCACGGTCACCAGCACCGCGGCCAGCATCACGACGAACGCAGCGGTCTCGATCCAACCCCCGAGGGTGGCGCCGAGGAGGCCGACCGCGGGCAGGATCATCAGGGCGATGAAGATCACCTGCATGACCGTCTTGAGCTTGCCGCCCTTGGAGGCTGCCATCACCCACCGACGCACCATGATGAATCGCAGGATGGTGATCGCTGCCTCCCGGGCGATGATCGTGATCGTGGCCCACCAGGGCAGGTCACCGAGCATCGAGAGCATGATGATCGCACCACCGACGAGCATCTTGTCCGCGAACGGGTCGGCGATCTTCCCGAAGTTGGTCACCAGGTTGCGGGCCCGCGCGATCGAGCCGTCCAGCTTGTCCGTCAGCGCGGCGAGCAGGAACACCGCCAGCGCACCGACCCGCGACCAGGTGGTGTCCTGCCACAGCAGCACCATGAAGAAGGGGACCATGACGATGCGGAGCATCGTGAGCATGTTCGGCAGGTTCCAGACCTGGCCGGCATGAGGATTGACCGGTTCACTCGTCACCCGCCCAGGGTAAGGGAGATTCACAGGCTCAGCGGCCGGTGAGTTCCCAGGCATCGGTGGAGTCGGCGTCGGAGGCCTCGTCGTCGTACCCGGTGGCCGCTGCGTGCTCGGCGGCCTGCACGCCGGTGTCCTCATGGGACGTCTGGTGCGGCTCGGCATCGAAGGGGATGTCGCCGTCGGACCCGGGGCCGGGCCCGTCGCCGCGCAGCATCGCCAGGGTGGAGGGCAGGTCATCGGGGACCACGAGCACATCGCGTGCCTTGGAACCCTCCGACGGCCCCACGATCTCGCGGGACTCCAACAGGTCCATCAACCGGCCGGCCTTGGCGAAGCCCACCCGGAGCTTGCGCTGCAGCATCGAGGTGGAGCCGAACTGGGTGGAGACCACCAGTTCGGCGGCCTGCAGCAGCAGGTCGAGATCATCGCCGATGTCCTCATCGATCTGCTTCTTGGCCGCCGCGACCGTCACGTCCTCGCGGTAGGTCGGCTTGAGTTGGCCCTTGACGTGATCGACCACGCCGTGGACCTCGGACTCACTGACCCAGGCCCCCTGCACCCGCATCGGCTTGGAAGCGCCCATCGGCAGGAACAGGGCGTCACCCTGGCCGATCAGCTTCTCCGCGCCGGGCTGGTCCAGCACCACCCGGGAGTCGGTCACCGAGGAGGTGGCGAACGCCAGCCGAGAGGGCACGTTGGCCTTGATGAGTCCGGTGACCACATCGACACTGGGTCGCTGGGTGGCCAGCACCAGGTGGATCCCGGCTGCCCGGGCGAGTTGGGTGATGCGCTGGATGGAGGCCTCCACATCGCGCGGGGCCACCATCATCAGGTCGGCCAACTCATCGACGATCACCAGCAGATACGGGTACGGGGCGAGTTTTCGCTCACTGCCCGGCAGCGGGGTGACCTTGCCCGAGCGCACTCCGGCGTTGAAGTCATCGATGTGCTTGTAGCCGAAGGTGGCCAGGTCGTCGTAGCGGGTGTCCATCTCCCGCACCACCCAGTCCAGCGCCTCGGCAGCCTTCTTCGGGTTGGTGATGATCGGGGTGATCAGGTGCGGGATGCCCTCGTAGATGGTCAACTCCACCCGCTTGGGGTCCACCAGCACCATGCGCACCTCCTCGGGCGTGGCGCGCATCAGGATCGAGGTGATCATCGAGTTCACGAAGGAGGACTTACCCGCACCGGTGGCACCGGCGACCAGGATGTGCGGCATCTTGGCCAGGTTGGCCACCACGTAGCCGCCCTCGACGTCCTTGCCCACCCCCATCACCATCGGGTGCTCGTTGCGGCGGGCCGGCCCGGAGCGCAGCACGTCCCCGAGGGAGACCGTCTCGCGGTCGGTGTTGGGGATCTCGATCCCGATGGCCTTCTTGCCCGGGATCGGGGACAGGATGCGCACATCGGCGCTGGCCACCGCGTAGGCGATGTTCTTGCTCAGCGCGGTGACGCGTTCCACCTTCACACCCGAACCCAGTTCCACCTCGTACCGGGTCACCGTGGGCCCGCGGGTGAACCCGGTGACCTCGGCGTCCACGTCGAAGTCGGTGAGCACCGCGGTCAACGCCTGCACCACCCGGTCGTTGGCCTCCGAGCGGGTCTTGTGCGGGGCGCCCCGGGCGAGCATGTCGTCGGTGGGCAGGGTGTAGGTCAGGTCCGGCGTGAGCATCAGCTGCTCAGCGCGCGGTGGTAGCGGCCGGGTGGGAGGCGGTTCGATGACCTCGGTGCCCCCGGCCTCGGTGGCCGCCGACGCGGTCGTCTTCGCCGCGGCGGCCTTGGCCGGCTTCTTCTTCCCGGCCGGAGCAGCGGCCCCGGAGACGGACGCGGCACCAGCACGGGCCTCATCGGTGTCATGGGGATGGCTGAATGCCTCATCGCCCGCGAAGGCGCCGGGGTCGGGCGCCGATCCACCGCCCTTCCTGCGGCCACGACGGCGGTCGGCGCCGCTTGCGGGTGCATCCGGTCCGGCGCCGTCCGCGCCGTGCGGGGAGCCCTCATCCTCGGTGACATCCGCACCGGTGAGCCACTGCCAGGCTTGCACGAACCGGCGCGGAACGGCAGCCACCGGGGTGGCGGTCACCACGAGCAGGCCGAAGACCGCCAGCAGTACCAGCAGCGGAATGCTCACGTAGGTGCTCAGGGCGAGCGACAGCGGGTAGGCCGCCACGTAGCCGAGCAGTCCGCCGGCGCTGAACATCTGTGGCCAATCCGGGGGGCTCGGTAGTCCGCGCGCCACGTGGATCAGACCGCTGACCGCCATGGTCAGGGCACCCAGGCCCACGGTGATCCGGCCGTTCACCTCGCCGCGTTCGGGATGGCGCATCAGCCGGACCGCCATGAACAGCAGGATCAGCGGGATGACGGCGGCCAGCACCCCCACAGAGCCGGCGACCGCGGCGTGGATGACGTCCCCGGCCGCGCCGGAGAGGCCGAACCACACCCGCACCGCGATGATGACCGCCAGGCCCAGCAGCAGGAACGCCAGGCCGTCACGCCGATGAGCCGGATCCAGCCCCTTCGCGCTGGATCCGATCGAGCGGGCGGCACCGCCGACGACGTGGGCGGTGCCCATCCAGATCCCACGCAGCATCCGCACCGGCAGGGAACGCGTGGGTTCCGAACCCTCACCCTTGGACGCGGTGTCCCTCGTCGCGGTGGTACGCGAGGCCGTCGCTGTCTTCTTCCTACGTCCTGGTGGGGCTGACCGTCCGGGGGAAGTCGTCCGGGTCGCCATGGTACCTGCTGTCCTCCTGCCCTCGGGCATCGCTCATACGCGCCCGTCGCTGTCCACTGAACCAGAGGAACGGCAGAATCCTGCGGTGTGACACGCACTCCAGGGGCCCCATCCCCCGGGACCGGCGCGGCTGGGCGGCGCTCAGACGGCGATCAGACCGACGCCGAGCGTCAGCAGACCCGCGATCAGGAAGGAGGCACCGGCGTAGATCAGCACACTCCACCGGTTCGGCGTGCGCCGGTCCGGACCCATCGCGGAGAAGAAGAAGCCCGCCGGCATCAGGATCGCCGCGACCAGCACCCCGGTACGGGCCAGCCAGGCCCAGCCCCCGCTCAGGCCGGAGGCCTCGGTGAGAACCAGGCACACCAGTCCCAGGGTGATGAAGACCCCGGCGTGGCCGTGCCCGGCCCGGAAGGACCGGCGCTGGAAGTCGGTGACCGGGGCCTTGCCGGCATTGATGCGCAGCAGGAAGTAGCCGCCGGTGGTGACGGTGGTGGCCGCCAGCACGGCGATCCCGGCGGTGCGGGTGGCGGCTTCGGTCAATTCGAGCATGGGGCACCTCTCAGGGGCTGGACATCCATTCTCTAACACTGTTATCTAACGCTGTTAGGAAATGGGCGTCAAGCTCTTTAGACTTCCCTCATGCCCCGCCCGCGCCGTTACGACGACGACCTTCGCCGCCGGCTCCTCGACGTCAGTTCCGAAGCGATCAGCCATCGCGGTACCCAGGGGCTGAGCCTGCGCGCCGTCGCCGCCGGGGCCGGGACCACCACGGCGGCGGTGTACGCGTTGTTCGGTAGCCGCGATCACCTCATCGAGGCGGTCACGGCCGAGGGCCTGGCGCGGTTCGCCGCGCACCTGGATGCGGTGGAACGCACCCATGATCCAGGTGCGGACCTGCTCGCCCTCGGCGTGGCCTACCGCCAGAGCGCCCTGGACGACCCGCACTTCTACCGGGTGCTGTTCGGACCGAGGAGCACGGCCAAGCCCAGCCAGCCACAGGAGCACGCCACCTTCGATGCCCTGCGTCAGGCGGTCCGCCGGCTCGTCGGCGGTCCGGAGCCCGACGTCACCGAGCACACCTACCGGTTGTGGTCCGTCGTGCACGGCCTGGTGGACCTGGAACTGGGCGGCCTTCTCCCGGGCACGACGACGCAGCGGGCCGACCGCTACATCGCCACCCTGCGCGCCGTGGGTCCGGCGCTGCTGCGCGGGTAGTGCGGGACGATCAGGCTTCCACGACCACCGGGATCAGCATCGGACGACGGCGCAACCGTCGCGAGGCCCACCGGCCCACCACCCGCCGGATGATCTGCTGGAGCTGATGGGTGTCCACCTTGCCGCTGGCAGCGGCCTCGGTGAGGGCGTCGGTGATCTCCGGGACGATCTCCGATAGCCGCTCATCCCCTTCGGCGAGGCCGCGGGCCTGCAGGTGCGGCCCGGCCACCACCTTGCCGGTGGAGGAGTCGATCGCGGCGAAGATGCTGATGAACCCCTCCTCGGCGAGGATGCGCCGGTCCTTGAGCTCGGCGTCGGTGATCTCTCCCACCGAGGAGCCGTCCACGTAGACGTACCCGCACGGCACCGCCCCGGCGATGCTCGCCTTGCCGTCGACCAGGTCCACCACCACCCCGTCCTCGGCCAGGACCACCCGCTGGGGATCCACCCCGGTGGCCACCGCGAGCGCACCGTTGGCCACCAGGTGGCGGATCTCGCCGTGCACCGGCATCACGTTCTTGGGCCGGACGATGTTGTAGCAGTACAGCAACTCCCCGGCCGAGGCGTGACCGGAGACGTGCACCCGGGCATTGGCCTGGTGCACCACCTTCGCGCCGAGCCGGATCAGGCCGTTGATCACCCGGAACACCGCGGTCTCGTTGCCCGGGATCATCGAGGAGGCCAGCACCACGGTGTCCCCCGGGCCCACCGAGACCCGGTGGTCCTGGTTGGCGATCCGGGACAGCACCGCCATCGGCTCCCCCTGCGAGCCGGTGCTCATCAGCACCACCTGGTCATCGGGCAGGCTATCGACCTTCTTCTGATCGATGAGCACCCCGGATGGCACCTCGAGGTAGCCCAGGTTC
This sequence comes from Pseudactinotalea sp. Z1739, assembly GCF_049725055.1. Next base: position 185,162 of record NZ_JBMPQA010000007.1, read on the forward strand.
TCAGCGATCTTCATGTTCCGCACCATCGACCGGCCCACCAGGGCGACCCTGCGGCCGTGGGCGTGGGCGGCGTCGAGCACCTGCTGCACACGGTGCACGTGCGAGGCGAAGGACGCCACCACCAGCCGGCCCTCCGCGGTCGCGAAGACGCCGTCGAGCACCGGGCCGATCTCCCGCTCGGAGACGGTGAACCCGGGCACCTCGGCGTTGGTGGAGTCGGTCATGAACAGGTCCACGCCCCGCTCCCCCAGCCGGGCGAAGGCACGCAGGTCGGTGATGCGGCCGTCCAGCGGCAACTGGTCCATCTTGAAGTCACCGGTGTGCAGAACGGTGCCGGCCGGGGTGTGCACGGCCACGGCCAGGGCGTCGGGGATCGAGTGGTTCACCGCGACGAACTCACAGTCGAACACTCCGGCCTGGAAGTGCTGGTCCTCGGCGACTTCACGGGTGACCGGCTTGATCCGGTGCTCGGTGAGTTTGGCCTCCAGGAACGCCAACGTCAGTTTCGACCCGACCAGCGGGATGTCCTGACGCATCCGCAACAAGTAGGGCACCGCCCCGATGTGATCCTCGTGGCCGTGCGTCAGCACGATCGCCTCGACATCATCCAGCCGATCGGCGATGTAGTCGAAGTCGGGCAGGATCAGGTCCACCCCGGGCTGGTGGTCCTCGGGGAAGAGCACACCGCAGTCGATGATCAGCAGCCGGCCGTCGTACTCCAGCACTGCCATGTTCCGGCCGACCTCGCCCAGCCCGCCGAGCGGAACGATCCGCAGGCCCCCCTTCGGCAGCGGCCCGGGCAGGTCCAGATCGGGATGGGGATGACTCATGAGCGGTCCTCTTCTTCCAGCCCGTGCAGGCGCAGGGCGGTACGTAGATCAGCAAGTTCTGCCTCGTTGGCGGCGACCAGGGGCGAGCGCACCGCGAGGCTGGGTAGGCGCCCCTGCAGGTACAGTGCGGCCTTGGACATCACCGCGCCCTGACCGGTGCCCATGATCGCATCACACACCGGGGCCAGGTCCGCCGAGAGGTCCCGGGCGGTGAACAGGTCACCGTCGTCGATCGCTTTCACCATCTGGGCGTACTGACCGGCGACGACGTGACCGACCACCGAGACCACGCCGGAGGCGCCATGGGTCAGCCAGGCCAGGTTCAGCGCGTCGTCGCCGGAGTAGTACTCCAGACCGGTGCGGCGCATCCGGTCGAAGCCCGCCGGGACATCACCGGTGGCGTCCTTCACGGCGCGGATGCGGGGGTGCTCGGCGAACCGGTCCAGGATCTCGTCCCCGATCGCCACTCCGGTGCGGCCGGGGATGTCGTACAGCATCGCGGGCAGGTTGACCGAGTCCACGATCGTGCAGATGTGCCGGTAGACACCCTCCTGGGAGGGGCGGTTGTAGTAGGGCGAGACCACCAGCAGGCCGTGGGCGCCGTTGCGCTCTGCCGCCTTGGCGATCCGGGTGGCGTGCGCGGTGTCGTTGGATCCGGCGCCGGCGATGACCATGACCTCCGACCCGACCTCGTCGACGACGGCGGCCACCAGGTCATCCTTCTCGGGCTGGTGGGTGGTGGGCGATTCTCCGGTGGTGCCGTTGACCACCAGGGCGTCGCACCCGGAGGTCACCAGATGGCGCGCCAGGACGCGGGCGCTCGGCACGTCGATGCTGCCATCGGGATGCATCGGGGTGACCATCGCCACCGACACCGAACCGAACGTGCGCGGTGGCACCCTGCGGATGTTCTCAGCCATGCCTAGACGGTACCGCGCCGGGGTCGCGCTCAGGTGAATTGACCGGCGTTGGCGCGTACCCACTGAGTCATCGTCGTGGCCGGACGACCGGTGATCCGCGGAACCGAGTCCATCGCCGCCGGCCCGGGGTCGTAGGTCTCGGCCGCGGTGCCCACGTACCACTCGGCGTGCCCGCCCCACCAACTCTCCGCAGGGCCGGACAGTGCCACGATATGACGCACGCCCGCCTGGCCGGCCAGTGCGCCTACCTGCTGCGCAGTGTCCTCATAAGGCGCCAGGTACATCCGTGCCACGCCGTCGAACACGCCGGCCAGGGAGTCCACATCCCGAGGAACCCGCGGTGCACCTGCACGTGCGCAGGCAGGTGGCGCCGGTGACCAGGATGGGCAGTTGGGCGGCGTCGTCGGTCATCTACCCAGAGCATAGTGCCGGGCCGGGAGCCGGTCGGCGAGGAGGTAGCCTGAGCGGTGATGACTGCCCACTCCCACGGTCCGACCGCCGACGTCTCGGTACGGCCGGCAATCGCCGAGGACGCCGACCATCTCGGCCGCATCCAACTCGACTCCTGGCGGGCCCGGCACCGTGACCATCTGCCCGAACAGGTCCTGGCCGGGCTCGATGCCACCGACTTCGCCGCCGCATGGCGCAGCGCCATCACCGACCCGCCCTCGCCCAAGCACCGGGTGCTGACGGCCACCGCCGGACCGCTCGTGGTGGGGTTCGCGGCCCTGGCCCCAGGGATCGACGGCGACCCGACCGGTGAGGTGGTGGAACTGGCCGTGGACACCGATCACCTGCGGCAGGGGCACGGCTCCCGCCTGCTGGCGGCCTGCACCGACGTCCTCAAGGGCACCGGCGCCGCCAAGACCCGGATCTGGCTGGTCGACGGCGATGAGGTGCGTGAGGCGTTCCTCACCGACGCCGGCTTCGGCCCCGTCGGGGTGCGCCGGGTGCTGCAGGTGGGCCAGGCTCAGGTGAGCGAGCATGCCTGGGCGGCCGACCTGCACGGCTGAGACCACCGGGGCACACGGGCCGCCTGCCCGCACTCAGCCCTGCAGGTCGCGCTCCAGCACGGGGGCGAGCCGGAACGGGATCAACTCACCCATCGCCAGCCACGTCTCGGTGCGGATCACCCCGTCGCAGGCCAGCACCAGTTTGTTCACCCGGTACAGGTCTTCGGCGTCGGTGCACACGCACCGCACCAGGATGTCTCCCCGCCCGGACAGGCCGTGCGCCTGGACCACCTCCGGAATACCTCGCAACTGCTCCACCACGTACTCAAGCCGGGGCTGATCCACTTCGGTGGCCATGAACACCGTGAGCGGATAACCCAGGGACGCCGCGTGCAGCCGGCGGTCGAAGCCCTGCAGCGCGGCGCTGGCCTCCAGGGCCTGCACCCGCGCCTGCACGGTGTTGCGGCTCAGGCCCAGTTCCGCCGCGATCGCCACGATGGTGGCGCGGGGGTTGGCGGTCATCGCGAGCAGGATCCGTCGGTCGGTGTCATCAACACTGATCATAATGACCAATTATAGCGCGTGGCTGCGCTACATATGTAACATTATGCTCAACTGATCCGCTACGGATTGCACCTATTGCCCTGCAGGAGTACCGTCGAACCAAGGCTGGACCTGGCCGCATTGGGGTGCCCACAAGGCGCCCGGGATCATGGAGGTTCTCACCATGTCGACAACGATGTCTCCACCGGATTCCTCCCTCGTGGAGGGTTTGAAGGAACCGTTGCAGGTGCTCGCACCCGATGGCACCCGCACGGCGAATGAACTGCTCGACCCCCACCTGGGCGATATCGATGAGACGGTCCTGACCGACCTGTTCATCGACATGTCCATCGTGCGCCGGATCGACACCGAGGCGGTGGCGCTGCAGCGCCAGGGTGAACTGGGTCTGTGGCCCCCGCTGCTGGGCCAGGAGGGCGCCCAGATCGGGCTGGCCCGGGCCATCAACGACGACGACTTCATCTTCTCCTCCTACCGCGAGCAGGCGCTGGCCTGGTGCCGCGGCGTGGAGCCGGCGGAGATGCTCAGCGTCTGGCGCGGCACCACCTTCTCCGGGTGGGACCCCCAGCAACGCCACATGACCACCCCGCAGATCATCATCGGCGCCCAGGCCCTGCACGCCGCCGGATACGCGATGGCGATCACCGGCGCCGGCGGCAGCGAGATCGCCATCGCCTGCTTCGGTGACGGCGCCACCAGTCAGGGAGACCTGAACGAGGGTCTGGTCTTCGCCTCGGCGTTCAACGCCCCCGTGGTGTTCTTCTGCCAGAACAACCAGTACGCCATCTCCGAGCCGGTCGCGGTGCAGAGCCGGGTTCCTCTGGCTCTGCGGCCCACCGGGTTCGGCATCCCCTCCTTGCGGGTGGACGGCAACGACGTGCTGGCGGTGCGGGCCGCAACCCGGATCGCCGCCGACCGGGCCCGCAGCGGGGGCGGTCCCACCTTCATCGAGGCGGTCACCTACCGGATGGGCCCGCACACCACCAGCGACGACCCGACCCGCTACCGCGACAAGGCGGAGTTGGAGCACTGGGCCGCGCGCTGCCCGATCGCCCGGCTGGAGTCGCACCTGGAGGGCACCGGCGCCCCGATCGAGTCCATCCGCGCCGAAGCCCGGATCCGCTCCGACGCGGTGGCCAAGGATCTGCGCGCGGCCATCACCACGATGACCCCGCCGCCCGCGCACACCCTGTTCGAGCAGGTCTATGCCAGCGAGCACGCCCCGTTGCGCCGCCAGCGCCGCGAGGCCGAACTCCTCGAGGCCTCGCTGGCACCGGAGGGCTCATGACCACGATGACGATGGCGGGCGCCCTGAACGCGGCCCTGCGTGAGCGGCTCGAGGCCGATGACTCGGTGGTGCTGATCGGTGAGGACATCGGCGCCCTCGGCGGGGTGTTCCGGGTAACCGACGGCCTGCAGCGCGACTTCGGCCGGCAACGGGTGATCGACTCCCCGCTGGCCGAGTCCGGCATCATCGGGACCGCGGTGGGGATGGCCTACGCAGGGCTGCGGCCGGTGTGTGAGATCCAGTTCGACGGGTTCGTCTACCCCGCCTTCGACCAGATCGTGGCGCAGGTGGCCAAGCTGCACTACCGCACCCGCGGCACGGTCCGGATGCCCCTGACGATCAGGATCCCCTACGGCGGCGGCATCGGTGCCGTGGAACATCACTCCGAGTCCCCCGAGGCCTACTTCGCGCATACGGCGGGCCTGCGCGTGGTGACCGCCGCCAGCCCGCAGGAGGCCTACCAGACCCTGCGTGCGGCAATAGCCTCGGACGATCCGGTGCTGTTCCTCGAGCCGAAGGCCCGGTACTGGACCAAGGCGGAGGTGGACCCCGGAGCCGAGGCGGACCTGGAGACCGCCCAGGTGGTGCTGCCCGGGCGGGACGCCACCGTGGTGGCCTACGGTCCGATGGTGGCCACCGCCCTGGACGCCGCGATCGCCGCGAGCGACGAGGGCATCAGCCTGGAGGTGATCGACCTGCGCGCCATCTCCCCGATCGACCGCACCACGGTGGCGGCGAGCGTGCGGCGCACCGGCCGCCTGGTGGTGGCCCATGAGGCCGCGGGCAGTTTCTCGGTCGCCTCGGAGGTGATCACCTGTGCCGTGGAGGACTGCTTCGAGCACCTGGAGGCGCGCCCCGAGCGGGTCACCGGGTACGACACCCCGTATCCGCCGGCGGCCCTGGAGGAGGTCTTCCTGCCCGGGATCGACCGCATCCTGGACGCGGTGGACCGCACCCTCGGGCGCAGACACTCCCGCAGCGGTCAGGAGGTGCCGGCATGAGGTCCACCTTCCGGCTGCCCGATCTGGGCGAAGGTCTGACCGAGTCCGAGATCGTCACCTGGCTGGTCGCCGAGGGTGACGAGGTCGAACTGAACCAGATCCTCGCCGAGGTGGAGACCGCCAAGGCGGTGGTGGAGTTACCGAGCCCTTATGCCGGCCGGATCGCCACCCTGCACGCCGAGCCGGGGCAGACCGTGGCGGTGGGGGCCCCGCTGGTCGAGTTCGACGTGAACGGTGCCGACGACGAGGCACCCCCGGGCGCGGACGCGCCGGTGGCCGAGGACGGCGAGGCCGACGCAGAAGATGCCGGGGCAGTACCGGCCGGGGCGGCGGACAGCGGGCCGGCTGAGCAGACTCCCGCAATCGAGCGCCAGTCGGTCCTGGTGGGGTACGGGCCCAAGGTGACCGGCGATGCGCGCCCGACGCGCCGCCGTCGCACGTTCGAGACCACGCCGTACCGGGGCGGAGACGACGACGGCGAGGAGCCGGCCGGGCCGACCCCGCCGGCGATGCCCCCGGTCCGCGCCCTGGCCCGCCGGCTCGGGGTGGACCTGCGCGCCGTCACCGGGTCCGGACCCGACGGGCTCGTGCTGCGCGCCGATGTGCAGCGCGCCGCCGGCCAGGGCCCGGAACCGGGCGGGCGGGCTGACGCCCCCACCGGCCCGGCGACATCCGGCTCCACGTTCATCCCGGTCAGCGGGCTGCGCAAGCACACCGCGCAGGCGATGACGGACTCGGCCTTCACCGCACCGCACGCCAGCGTGCAGTCCACGATCGACGTCACCGCCACCCTGGACCTGCTCCGCCGGGTGCGCGAACAGGCCCGGGGCGAGCGGGCGCCGTCGTTCCTGTCCCTGGTGTGCCGGGCGGTCCTGCGGGCGGTGCGCGCCACACCGAGTGCGAACTCCCACTTCGATGCCGACGCGGGCCGGATCGAGGTGTTCGGCCACGTCAACCTCGGGATCGCGGTGTCCACGGACCGCGGTCTGGTGGTGACCGGCGTGGAGGGTGCCCAGGACCTGGACGCCCGGGCCCTGACCGAGCAGATCGCCACCCAGGCGAGCCGGGCGCGGGATGGGTCGGCCGAGCTGGCCGAACTCACGTCCTCGACCCTGACCGTGACCAATGTGGGCGTGTTCGACGTCGACTCCGGGGTACCGATCCTCAACCCCGGGGAGAGTGCGATCGTGGCGGTCGGCGCGATCCGCACCCGCCCTTGGGAGCACCAGGGACAGGTGGCACTGCGCCAGGTGGTCACGATCACCGTATCCTTCGACCACCGCGTGCTCGACGGCGCGGAGGCTTCGGCCTTCCTGTCCGACATCACGGCGGTATTGTCGGATCCGGCGATCGCACTGATGGGGTGAGCGTGGAGGTACTGAGCACGGCGGTGGCGCCCGAGGTCGCCGCGGACCGGGCGCGGGCGATGGAGCAACTGGTCACCGAATTGCGCGAGGTGACCGCCCGCACCGCCATGGGTGGGTCGGAGCGCGCCCGGCAACGGCACGTCGATCGGGGGAAACTGCTCCCGAGGGAGCGGATCGACCACCTCATCGATCCCGGCACCCCGTTCCTGGAACTGAGTCCGCTGGCCGCGCACGGGATGTACGACGACGAGGCTCCGGCGGCCGGGATCGTCACCGGGATCGCCGTGGTGGCCGGGCGGCACGTGATGATCGTGGCCAACGACGCCACCGTCAAGGGCGGCACGTACTTCCCGATGACGGTCAAGAAGCACCTGCGGGCCCAGGCCGTCGCGGAGCAGAACCAGTTGCCGTGCGTGTACCTGGTGGACTCCGGTGGTGCCTTCCTGCCGATGCAGGACGAGGTCTTCCCCGACCGTGAGCACTTCGGGCGCATCTTCTACAACCAGGCGCGGATGAGCGCGGCCGGGATCGCCCAGATCTCGGCGGTGCTGGGCTCCTCCACCGCCGGCGGGGCCTACGTGCCCGCGATGAGCGACCAGACCGTGATCGTCCGCGAGCAGGGCACCATCTTCCTCGGAGGTCCGCCGCTCGTGAAGGCCGCCACCGGGGAGGAGGTCAGCGCCGAGGAGCTCGGCGGCGGGCAGATGCACACCTCGGTCTCCGGGGTGGCCGACCACCTGGCCGACGACGACGAGCACGCCCTGGACATCGTCCGTGACATCGTGGCCACGCTCCCGGTTGCCGAGGCCGTCCGGCCGGTCGAACCGGTGCGGGATCCGGTGGTGCCGGCCGATTCGGTCAGTTCGGTGGTGCCGACGGACCTGACCACTGCCTATGACGTGCGCGAGGTGATCGCCCGGCTGGTGGACGGCAGTGCGTTCGCCGAGTTCAAGCCCACCTACGGCGCGACATTGGTGACCGGGTTCGCCCGGATCCACGGCCACCAGGTAGGCATCGTGGCCAACGACGGCATCCTGTTCAGCGAGTCCGCTCTCAAAGGTGCCCACTTCATCCAGTTGTGCGACCAGCGCGGCATCCCGCTGCTGTTCCTGCAGAACATCGCCGGGTTCATGGTGGGCGCGGAGTATGAACGCGGCGGGATCGCCAAGGACGGGGCCAAGATGGTCACCGCGGTCGCCACGACGAGGGTGCCGAAGTTGACCGTGGTGATCGGCGGATCGTTCGGGGCCGGGACGTACTCGATGTGCGGGCGGGCCTATGATCCGCGGTTCCTCTGGTTGTGGCCGAACGCCCGCGTCTCGGTGATGGGCGGGGCGCAGGCTGCAGCGGTTCTGGCCACGGTCAAACGCGACCAGATCGAGGGTGCGGGCGGCACCTGGAGTGCTGCGGAGGAGGCCCGGTTCACCGCTCCGATCACGCAGCAGTACGAGGCGCAGGGCAATCCGTACTACGCCACCGCCCGACTCTGGGACGACGGGGTGATCGAACCGGACCAGACCCGCACCGTGCTGGGCCTGGCCCTGGACGTGATCAGCCGGACTCCGCTGCCGCCGCCCCGGTTCGGCATCTTCCGGATGTGACCGGGACGATGACAAGGCTGTTCGATGCGGTGCTGGTGGCCAACCGCGGCGAGATCGCGGTACGGATCATGCGCACCCTCACCCAGATGGGAATCACGTCGGTGGCGGTCTACACCGAGGCCGACGACGACGCCCCGCACGTGCGGGCGGCCACCCGGGCGGTGCCGGTGCCCAGTTACCTCGACGCCGATGCGCTCGTTGCGGCCGCCCGGGGGGCCGGTGCGCAGGCGATACACCCCGGGTACGGGTTCCTGGCCGAGAACGCCGGCTTCGCCCGCGCCTGCGCCCGGGCCGGGCTGGTGTTCATCGGGCCGGGTGCGGAGGCGATCGAGACGATGGGCAACAAGATCGCCGCCCGCGCCGCGGTGGCGGCCCGCGGGGTGGCCACCGTGCCGGGTCTGGCCGAGCCGGGCCTGGATGATGCGGCACTGGTCGCCGGCGCCCAGCAGGTGGGGTTCCCGCTGCTGATCAAGCCGGCTGCCGGTGGTGGCGGCAAGGGCATGCACCGGGTGGACGATCCTGCGGACCTCCCGGGCGCACTGGCCACCGCGCGCCGGGAGGCCGGTGGGGCCTTCGGTGACGACTCCCTGTTCCTGGAACGGTTCATCACCACCCCGCGCCACATCGAGGTGCAGGTGCTCGCCGATACCCACGGGAACGTGGTGCACCTGGGTGAGCGGGAGTGCTCGCTGCAGCGGCGCCACCAGAAGGTGGTCGAGGAGGCGCCCAGTCCGCTGCTCACCCCGGCGCAGCGCGAGCGTCTGGGGCAGGCCGCGATCGAGACCGCACGCGCGGTGGACTACGTCGGCGCCGGTACGGTGGAGTTCATCGTGTCCGGGGCCGATCCCGACGAGGCGTTCTTCATGGAGATGAACACCCGGCTGCAGGTGGAGCACCCGGTGACCGAGGCCATCACCGGAATCGACCTGGTCACCGAACAGGTGCGCATCGCCGCCGGGGCGCCGGTGGGCATCACCCAGGAGGACCTGGTGCTCCACGGGCACGCCATCGAGGCCCGCATCTACGCCGAGGATCCCGACTCCGGGTTCCTCCCGACCGGTGGGCCCGTGCTGCGGGTGTCCCTGCCCCGGGGCAACGGGGTGCGGGTGGACCACGCCCTGACCGCCGGTATGCACGTGGGCAGCGACTACGACCCGATGCTGGCCAAGGTGATCGCCCATGGCCCGAGCCGGCCGGATGCACTGGCCCGCCTGGATCGGGCGCTCAGCGCCACCCATGTGCTCGGGGTGGTCACCAACACCGCGTTCCTGCGGTCGCTGCTGGAGCACGAGGACGTGGTGGCCGGTGACATGGACACCGGGCTCATCGAACGGCACCTAGGCCGCCTCATCCGGACCGAGGCGACCCCGAGCGATTACGCGGTGGCGGCGCTGGTGCGGTGGCAGCACCTGCACCAGGAAGCGACCGCCCGGGGTGAGCCGGATCTGTGGCACACACCGTCGGGGTGGCGACTGGGTGGGCAGGCGCCGTTCGTGGTGCGCTTCGCCGCCTCTGCGGGTTCCACCAGCGAGCCCGTGCGGGTTGCCCTGACCGGAACGCCCCGCGATGCGCGCGCCCGGGTGAACGGGGCGGAACTCGATCTCGGTCTGCGCGAGGCGGCCGTGCGGGTGGACGGCTGGCAGCGGCCGCTGCTCTGGCACGTCCGGGACCGGGTGGTGTGGATCAGTACACCGGGCGGGGACCGCGCGTTCGAGATGCACACCCCCACCCGCCGCAGCGGGAGCACCGAGGCGGCACCCACGCTGGAGTCCCCGATGCCCGGCACCGTGGTGGCGGTCCTGGTGCAGGACGGCGCGCCGGTGCAGGCCGGTACCCCGCTGCTGGCGGTGGAAGCGATGAAGATGGAGCACGTGCTGCGGGCCCCCACGGACGGCGTGGTGCACCTCCGTGTGCGACGGGGGCAGACGGTAACCCGCGGGCAGCAACTGGCACAGGTTCAGGCTCAGGAAGAAGGCAATGATGACTGACGGCGACCGGCCCGAGGCCGGCTCGAGCGATCAGGGCGGACGGCGATTCGTCCAGCGCGGCTTGTACGCCGGTGAGATGCAGATCGGGGCGGTCTACGCCCATCGCCCGGGGCGGACCGTGACCGAGGCGGACAACACGTTGTTCTCCACGATGACGATGAACCCCCAGGCGTTGCACCTGGACGCCGCATTCAGCGAGGGTACCGAATTCGGCCAGCGGCTGATGAACTCGATGTTCACCCTGGCCACGATCGTCGGCGCCTCGGTCTCCCACCTCACCCAGGGCACCTTGGTGGCCAACCTCGGCTTCACCGAGGTGACCTTCCCGCACCCGTTGTTCCACGGCGACACCCTGTACTCGGAGACCGAGGTGAGCGCGATCCGAGCCTCGAGATCGCGCCCGGGTCAGGCGATCGTGACCTTCATCCACACCGGGCGCAACCAACACGGCGATGTCGTGGCCCGGGCGGTGCGCAACGCGTTGATGTACCAGGAGGAGCCGTGAGCACCGCGGCACCCGGCGCCGTCGAACCCTTCGCGCTGGGCCCGGCCCTGCTGTTCTGCCCCGGCGACCGCCCCGAGCGCTTCGCCAAGGCCGCGCAGCGGGCCGATGCGGTGATCCTCGACCTGGAGGACGCGGTGGCCCCCGAGGCCAAACCGGCGGCCCGTGCCGCCGTCGCGGCCGCCGACTTCGACGTCAGGCGAACCGTGGTGCGCATCAACGCCTGCGGCACCGAGGACTTCGCGGCGGACGCGGGTGCCCTGGCCGGGACCGAGGTGCGCTACGTGATGCTGCCCAAGGCCGAGAGCCCCGACGACGTCGCGGCCGTGGTCGCTGCGCTTCCGGCTGTCTCGGTGGTGGCCCTGTGCGAGACCGCCCGCGGGGTGCTGGCGGCGCCGGAACTGGCCGCTCAGGCCGGCGTGGTGGCGCTGATGTGGGGTGCGGAGGACCTCATCGCCTCCCTCGGCGGGACCTCCTCACGCCATCGGGCCGGCACTTACCGGGACGTGGCCCGGCACGCCCGGTCCACTGTGCTGTTGGCGGCCCGGGCGCACGGACGCGGCGCGATCGACGCGATTCACACCGACATTGCCGATGCTGACGCGCAGTACGCCGACGCTCTCGATGCCGCTGCCAGCGGCTTCACGGCCACCGCCTGTATCCACCCGGATCAGGTGGGCGCCATCCGCTCGGCCTACGCCCCCACCGCTGAGCAACTCGACTGGGCCCGCCGCCTCCTGACCGCCGCCGAGGAGGCGGGCACCGGCGTCTTCCGGTTCGAGGGCGCCATGGTCGACGAACCCATCCTTCGCCATGCCCGGCTGCTCGCTTCGCGGGGTGAGCGTTCGTGAGTCCCCGGCGGCGGGCTGCCTGCCCTAAAGGTCGAGGTAGGCGTCCAGTCCCACGGTCAGGCCCGGATGGTCGGCCACCTGGCGCACCGCCAGCAGCACCCCGGGCATGAAGGAGGACCGGTCGAAGGAATCGGTCCGGATGCTCAACTGCTCGCCGGGATTGCCGAAGAGGATCTCCTCGTGGGCCACCAGTCCCCGCAACCGGACGGCGTGCACGTGCACGCCGTCCACGACGGCGCCACGTGCGCCGTCCAGGCTTGAGCTGGTGGCATCGGGTGGCCGGTCCCGGCCGGCCTCGGCGCGGGCAGCAGCGATGCCCTGTGCGGTATGCACCGCGGTGCCGGAGGGGGCATCAGCCTTGTCGGGGTGGTGCAGCTCGATCACCTCGGCCGATTCGAAGTACCGGGCGGCCCGGGCGGCGAAGCGCATCGCCAGGACCGCTGACAGTGCGAAGTTCGGGGCGATCAGCACCCCGGCTCCAGGTCGCTCACTGAGGTGCTCGCGCACCCGGCCCAGTGACTCCTCGGTCCAGCCGGTTGTGCCCACCACCACGTGCACGCCCTGGTCGATCAGGGTGTGCACGTTCTGCTCGGTGACGTCCGGGACGGTGAAGTCCACGGCCACATCGGTGGACTCCGGTGCCACCTGGCCGAGATCATCGCCGGCGTCCAGGCGGTGTGCCAGGTCCAACCCCTCGGCGCCCTCGACCGCCTCGCACACGGTCGCGCCCATTCGCCCGGCCGCGCCGATCACTGCCACCCTGATTGCCTCGCCCATGGTGACCATCGTAGTGAGGCGCGCACCGCCGTCGTCCGCCGTGCCAGGTCGTGGGATCGACACTCAGCCCAGGTCGATCCAGTACCGCCGCTTCGGCACCACGCCGGGGCTCTCCCGGCGCATGTCCTCCAGGACGCCCCCGCACCGGGTGATGATCGCGGCCGATGCCGCGTTGTCGTCGTCACAGGTGACCAGTGCCCGCTGCACGCCCGCCCGTCGCAGCTCCGCCAGGGACAGTTCCAGGATCCTGGTGGCGTAGCCGCGGCGGCGAAACGCCGGGCGCACGGCGTAGCCGACGTGGCCGCCGACCTGCAGCAGGAAGTCGTTCAGTTCGTACCGGATCGAGGTGCGCCCGACGACGTCGGGGCCGACGACGGCGAGCAGATAGTCAGCCCGCACCCGTCCCGGTGCCAGGTTCACGCCCCTGCGCTCGGAGTCGAGGACTCGCAGGATCTCATCCCACGGGCGGTCCGCGCCGGAGAGGAACGTGAAGCGCTCGGAGTCCACCTCGCTCGCGGCGCGGCGCACCTGCGCCTCGTCCCGGGGCCCGGGAGGTCGCAAGACCAACTCCTCGGGAGCGACCCCGGTCATCGTGCCGGTCGGGAGGCGGCGGCCCGGGCCAGTGCGGGGCCGGCGACGTCCTCGGCGAAGGGACCCACGACCACGAGGTGGCGCGGTCGCGCGTACAACTCGGAGGCCAGTGTGCGTACCTGCTCGGCCGTGACCGAGCGGATCTTCACCAGAGTGTCCTCGATCAGGTGCAACTCCCCCAGGCTGATCTCTGCCCGGCCGAGGCGGGCCATCCGGGACCCGGAGTCCTCCAGGCCGAGCACCATCGAACCGCAGATCTGCCCGATCCCACGGTCCAGTTCCTCCTGGGAGATCCCATTGGTGGCCAGAGAGGCCCACTCCGACTCCAGCAGCGCGCTCACCTCGGCGACCTTGGCCGGGGTGCATCCGGCATACAGACCGAACGCGCCGGTCTCGGTGTAACCGGTAGCGAAGGAGTACGTGGAGTAGGCCAAGCCGCGCTTCTCCCGGATCTCCTGGAACAGCCGCGAACTCATCGACCCACCCAGCACCGCGTTCAGGACCGAGAGCGTGAACCGGCGGTCATCACCGGCTCGCAGACCCACGCCGCCCAGGATGACGTTGGCCTGCTCCGTGCTGCGCCGCACCGTGGTGGCCGTTCCGGCGGTGGGGAGCGCACCGGTGTGCCCGGCGAAACGGCGTGATGCCGGTGCCGCCCCGGCCTCGATGGGCCAGCCGCCGGCCTGCACGGCACCGAGCACCTGCGCGCAGATCTGCTCGTGATCCACCGAACCAGCCGCGGTGATCACCAGTTCGGACGGGACGTAGGTGCGCTCGTAGTGGTCCAGCACCGCCTGGTGCGGGAGCTGCCGGATCGTCTCCGGTGTGCCCCCGATCGGCCGCCCCAGCGGATGGGCACCGAAGACGGCGGCAGCGAACGTCTCGTGCGCCACGTCGAGTGGGTCGTCCTCGTTCATCGCCAGCTCTTCGAGGATCACACCGCGTTCGTTCTCGAACTCGGCCTCCGACAAACCGGCGCAGGTGACCATGTCCAGGATGACGTCGGTGGCCATCGGCAGGTCCGCATCCAGCACCCGGGCGAAGTAGCAGGTGTGCTCCTTGCCGGTGGCGGCATTGGCCTCCCCGCCCACGGCATCGAAGGCGGCCGCGATGTCCAGCGCACTGCGCCGCGGGGTGCCCTTGAACAACAGGTGCTCGAGGAAGTGGGTGGAACCGTGGTGCCCAGTCTCCTCATCGCGCGACCCCACCGCGACCCAGGCGCCCAGGGCCGCCGAACGCTGCCCCGGGACCGCCTCGGTCAGGACCCGGATTCCGCCCGGCAGGACCGAGCGGCGCACCAGGGCGCCGGACTCGGCCTGCAGGGAGATCTCGGTCCCGGGCGTTCCGCCCGGGCCGAGGACCAGATCAGCCACGCTCGGTTCAGTCCTGCTCCGACGTCGCCTCGTCGGCCTGGCCATCCTCGTCCTCGACCACCGCGTGCAGGGAGAGCTTCCCGCGCGGGTCGATCTCGGCCAGTTCGACCTGGATCTTCTGGCCCACGCCGAGGACGTCCTCCACGGAGTCGATCCGCTTGCCACCCACCAGGCGTCGCACCTGGGAGATGTGCAGCAGTCCGTCCTTGCCGGGGGTCAGGGACACGAACGCACCGAAGGACGTGATCTTGACGACCGTGCCGATGAACCGCTCGCCCACCTCGGGCATCTGCGGGTTCGCGATGGCGTTGATCGCCTGCCGTGCGGCTTCGGCGGAGGGGCCGTCCACCGCACCGATGAACACGGTGCCGTCGTCCTCGATGGAGATGTCGGCGCCGGTGTCGTCCTGGATCTGGTTGATCATCTTGCCCTTGGGGCCGATGACCTCACCGATCTTGTCCACCGGCACGGTCACGGTGATGATCCGCGGAGCGGTCGCTGCCATCTCGTCCGGGGTGTCGATGGCCTCGGCCATGACGTCCAGGATGTGCAACCGGGCCTCACGGGCCTGGCTCAGGGCGCCGGAGAGCACCGTGGCGGGAATGCCGTCGAGCTTGGTGTCCATCTGGATGGCGGTGATGAACTCCTTGGTGCCGGCGACCTTGAAGTCCATGTCGCCGAAGGCGTCCTCGGCGCCGAGGATGTCGGTCAGCGCGGCGTACTTGGTCTCACCGTCCACGGTGTCGGAGACCAGTCCCATGGCGATACCGGCCACCGGGGCGCGCAGCGGCACACCGGCGTTCAGCAGCGACAACGTGGAGGCGCACACCGAACCCATCGAGGTCGACCCGTTGGAGCTCAGTGCCTCCGAGACCTGCCGGATGGCGTAGGGGAACTCTTCCCGCGCCGGCAGCACCGGCAGGATGGCCCGCTCGGCGAGGGCCCCGTGGCCGACTTCCCGGCGCTTGGGGCTGCCCACGCGGCCGGTCTCACCGGTGGAGTAGGGCGGGAAGTTGTAGTTGTGCATGTACCGCTTGCGGGTCTGCGGCGACAGGGTGTCCAGCTGCTGCTCCATCTTGAGCATGTTCAACGTGGTCACACCCAGGATCTGGGTCTCTCCGCGCTCGAACAGTGCCGAGCCGTGCACCCGGGGCAGGACCTCGACCTCGGCGGACAGGGTGCGGATGTCCTCCAGCCCACGTCCGTCGATACGGAAGGAATCGGTCAGGATCCGGCGGCGGATCGTCTGCTTGGTCAACTCCCGGAAGGCTGCGGACAGTTCCTTCTCGCGGCCCTCGAAGTCACCCTGCAGGGCCGCGACGGTCTCATCCCGCACGGCGTCCATGCGGTCCTCGCGCTCGGCCTTGCCGGCGATGGACAGGGCTTCCTCGAGTTGGCCGGCGGCCCGGGCCTGTACGGCCTGGAATGCGTCGTCGGCGTAGTCGGGGAAGAGTGGGTAGTCCTGGGTCTCCTTCGCCGTGCGGGCGGCCAGGTCCACCTGGGCCTGGGCGAGCTGGCGGATGAACGGCTTGGCCGCCTCCAGCCCTTCGGCCACGACCTGCTCGGTCGGGGCAGTGGCACCGGACTCGGAGATCAGGGTCCAGGCGTTGTCGGTGGCCTCGGCTTCGATCATGGCGATGGCCACGTCCGCGTTGCCATCGGCACCGGTCACGATCCGCCCGGCCACGACCATGGAGAACACCGCGCGCTCCAGTTCGGAGTAGCGCGGGAAGGCCACCCACGCACCGTCGATCAGGGCGATGCGCACCGCACCGACCGGGCCGGAGAACGGCAGGCCGGAGATCTGGGTGGACAGCGAGGCGGCGTTGATCGCCAGCACGTCGTAGGAGTCGTCGGGGTGGATGGCCAGGACGGTCTCGACCACCTGGACCTCGTTGCGCAGGCCCTTGACGAACAGCGGACGCAGCGGCCGGTCGATCAGGCGGCAGGCCAGGATCGCCTCGGTGGAGGGGCGGCCCTCCCGGCGGAAGAACGAGCCGGGGATCTTCCCGGCGGCGTACTGGCGCTCCTCGACGTCCACCGTCAGGGGGAAGAAGTCGAAGTGGTCCTTGGGGTGGCGCCCGGCCGTGGTGGTGGACAGCACCATGGTGTCCTCATCCAGGTAGGCGGTGATGGCGCCACCGGCCTGCTTGGCCAGACGTCCGGTCTCGAACCGGATGGTGCGGCTGCCGAACGAGCCGTTATCGATGACGGCTTGCTCGAATTGGATCTCGGGTCCCTCCATGGGTGCCCTCCTTCGGTGTTCGCCGGGCTCCCGGCGGCCATCGATCGAGGCCCACGGAGCTCCGCTCCGGAGGCCACTACCGAGGACCATCTGGGACCCGGTGGGGTTTGACAATGTGTTGAGTTGTGGCGCCGCTACGGCGCCCGTGACACGGCAACCGGTCCGGACCTGGAGTGGTCCGGACCGGCGGTGTTGCTATCGACGCAGACCGAGCCGCTCGATCAGGGCGCGGTAACGCTCGATGTCGTTATCGCGCAGGTAGCCCAGGAGCCGGCGGCGCTGACCGACCAGCAGCAGCAGACCGCGACGGGAGTGGTGGTCGTGCTTGTGCTCCTTGGAGTGCTCGGTCAGGTCCGAGATGCGCTTGCTGAGCAGGGCGACCTGGACCTCCGGGGATCCGGTGTCGCCGTCGTGCGTGGCGTAGTCGGCAATGATTTGCTTCTTCACAGCGGCATCGAGGGCCACAGGGATCTCCTTCTGTCAGGGTTGTTGCGCGGAGCTCCGGGGCAGGTTCACCCGGGCATGGGACAACCGCGGCCGATCTGACGGCAACGCTCAGCCTAGCACCCACCGCCGCTGGTGACGCAGGCCGCACCGACGGATCGTGGTGATCCACACCACGCCGCTCAGGAGTTCCGGGTCCGCACCTGCTCCGGGGTGGGGTAGTCCGGTGCGGGCACACCGAGTCGCTCGGCGGCATCGCGCACGTCCTGCTGCATCTGACGGACCAGGGCATCGATCCCCTCGAAGCGCACCGTGGGACGCAGCAGGTAGCTGAACTCCACCACCACTTCCTCGCCGTACAGTTCCAGATCCCAGCGGCCCAGGACATGGGCCTCGACCTGGCGCGCCAGGCCGTCGAACGTGGGGTTGGTGCCCACCGAGATCGCTGCCGGCAACCGTTCGGCGGTCCTGGTCCCGGGATAACGCAGCAGCCAACCGGCATACACCCCATCGGCGGGCACCGCGCCGGTGGCGTCGGCGTCCAGGTTGGCGGTGGGGAACCCGAGGTCGCGACCGCGCGCATGACCGCGCACCACCATCCCGCGCATCCGGTGCGGCCGGCCCAGCACCTCAGTGGCGGCCTCGACGTTGCCGGCCGCGAGCAACTCGCGCACCCAGGTGGAGGACCAGCGCCGCTCCCCCGGGTCGGCGACGTCATGGACCACGTGCACGTCGAACCCGTGCCGGTGACCCAATCCGGTCATCGTGGTGCGGTCCCCGGAGTTGCCGCGCCCGAAGCGCACATCAGCGCCGACGACCACGGCCCTGGCCTTGAGTGCGTCCACCAGGTAGCGCTGGACGAACGTCGAGGCGTCCTGGGCGGCGAAGTCCAGGGTGTAGTCGATCACCAGCGCGGCATCCAGGCCGTGTTCGGCGAGCAGGTCGAGCTTGTCGGACAGTCCGGTGAGCAATTCCGGTGCCGCTTCGGGACGGTGCACCTGGGCGGGGTGTGGATGGAAGGTCAGCGCGACCGCCATCGCCCCGGCCTCCCGGGCAACGTTGACCGCCGCCTCCAGCACGGCCCCGTGCCCGCGGTGGACGCCGTCGAAGTTGCCGATCGTCACCACACTGGCATCCAGGCCCGCCGGTATCGCCTCGATCCCGTCCCAACGCTGCACCCTGGCTCCCTTCTGCGGCCCACTGCCGGACCGGTGCGAGGCTAGCCTGCCATCACTTCCGCCCGTGCGGGAACTCCAGGGGCGTCGTCGTGCTTCTCCTCACTCCGGATCCGGTGGCCCGCCCGGGCGGGTGAGCCCTGACCGTGGCCTACCGGGGCAAGGGCAGCGGCCCGTCGGCCGGGCGGCCCGCGGCGAGGAGCCGGCCAGAGGAGGAGTCCCCACGCGGCAGTGACAGCACTGCCAGCGAGGCCGTCGGCACGCGCATCCGGTCGCCGCTGAACTCACCCACGAGGTCCTCCAGCGCGGGATTGTGACCCACCAGTGCAACGGTCCGCGCCGACTCCGGAAGGCCTGCGATCACCCCTGCCAGGGCGCGGGGTGAGAACGTGTAGGCATCCTCGTCATAGACCACCTCCCCCGCGCCGGGCCCGCCGGCCTCGGCGATCGCGGTGTCGATCAGGTCCCACGTGTGGCTGGCCCGGGTGGCCGGGGAGACGACCGCCAGATCCAGCCGCACCTCGTGCTGACACAGCCACCGGCCCACGGCCGGCGCCTGGCGACGCCCACGCGCCGTCAGCGGTCGCTGTACGTCGCTGACCGGCACCGACCAGTCGGACTTGGCGTGCCGGATCAACACCAGTGTGTGCATGAGGGCCTCCTTCAGGCGGGGTCCAGGACCAGCACCGGCTTCAGGCGCTCACCGTGCGGCTGCACGAGAGCCACCACGTGCCCGTCCGGGTGCATCGCCGCGAGCGGGAGTGCCTGTGCGACCTCCGGGGCTCCCGGTGCGGGTCGGTCGATCGCCTGCCCGTAGCGAAGCGCCCGGGCCTCCGGCTCCGGCAGCGCCAGCACATCGAAGACGGCGGAGCACGCCGCGGTCAGGTCCTGCACCTGTAGGTGGTGCCCGCCCTCGTCGTCCGGGCTCGGCAGTTCCTGGGCTTGGGCGAGGCTGAAGCCACCCACCCTGGTGCGCCGCAACGCGACCAGGTGCCCCCCGGTATCCAGGGCCGCGCCCAGATCCCGGGCCAGGGCCCGGATGTAGGTGCCCGAGGAGCACACCACCCGCACCGGCACGTCGAGCACGGCGGTGCCGTCCTGCGCCCGGTCAGGTGTCGCCGGACCGGTCTGTTCGAAGACCGCGATGTGCACCGGGCGCGACTCGAGCACCACCTGCTCTCCCGCACGGACGCGGGCGTAGGAACGCTTCCCGTCGACCTTGATCGCCGAGACGCTGCTGGGCACCTGCTCGATCGCGCCGGTCAATGCTGCCATCGCCGCGGGGAGGGCCTTCGCGGTGCCGTCGGAGCGGCCGGCACCGGCGGTGATCTCCCCTTCGGCGTCGTCGGTGCTGGTGTCCTGACCGAGCCTGATGGTGGCGGTGTACTCCTTGTCCGCACCCACCAGGTAGGTCAGCAACCGGGTGGCCCGGTTGATGCCGAGCACCAGCAGGCCGGTGGCCATCGGGTCCAGGGTGCCCGCGTGGCCGACCTTGCGGGTGCCGGCCAGGCGGCGCACCCGCGCCACCACATCATGGCTGGTCCACCCGGGAGGTTTGTCGATCAGGACCAGCCCGTCGTCCACCATCAGTCCTGCGCGGGCTCATCCGCGGTCGGCACGCTCTGCCGTTCGGCCTGCTCGACCTGGTCGGCCGGGGCGCGGTAGGGGTCGGCCTCGCCGGCGAAGGTGGCGCCCTCCCGACGACGCGCCAGTTCGGCGTCCTTGGCCGCGGCTTCGCGCAGGGCCTGCTCCAGGTGCGCGGCGGTCTCCGGCAGTGCGTCGGGGACGAACTCGATGCTGGGGGTGAGTCGGATGCCGAGTTGGCGACCCACCTCCGAGCGGATCAGCCCGCGCGCCGAGGCCAGTGCGGCGGCACTGGCCTCCCGGTCGGCATCCTCGCCCAGCACCGTGTAGAACACGGTCGCCTGCTGCAGGTCACCGGTCACACGCACGTCGGTCACGGTGACGAAGCCCAGGCGCGGATCCTTGATCCGGGTGTCCAGCAGGGTGGCGACCACCTCGTGGATCCGATCAGCGACCTTACGGGCGCGGGCGTTGTCGCTCATGGAACTCCTTCACTACGGTCGTCCTGCGGGCACGGGCCGGACGGCGACCGATTCCGGTGCCGCCCGGCCCATGGTGTGGTACCTCAGGCGCGGGACTTCTCCTGCGTCTCGAACGTCTCGATCACATCACCGATCTGGATGTCCTTGGCGCCCAGTCCGATACCGCACTCGAAGCCCTCGCGGACCTCGGTGACGTCATCCTTCTCCCGGCGCAAGGAGTTGATGGTGAGGTTGTCGGAGACGACCACCCCATCGCGCAGCAGCCGCGCGTTGGCGTTGCGCCGGATGATTCCCGAGCGCACGATCGACCCTGCGATGTTGCCGGCCCGGGAGGAGCGGAAGATCTCCCGCACCTCGGCGCTGCCGAGCTGGACCTCCACGTACTCGGGCTTGAGCATGCCCTTCAGGGCCGCCTCGATGTCCTCGATGGCGGAGTAGATGACCGAGTAGTACTTGATCTCCACGCCCTCCCGGTCGGCCAGGGTGTTGACCCGGTCGTCCGGACGCACGTTGAAGCCCAGGATCACCGCGTTGTCCACGGTAGCCAGGTTCACGTCGTTCTGGGTGATCGCACCCACACCGCGGTGGATGATCCGCAGTGCGACCTCGTCGCCCACGTCGATCTTGAGCAAGGCGTCCTCCAACGCCTCCACGGCACCGGAGACGTCGCCCTTGATGACCAGGTTGAGGGTCTCCACCTTGCCCTGCTCCAGAGCCTGGGTGAACTCCTCCAGGGAGATCCGCTTGCGACGCTTGGCCAGGGTAGCGGCCCGCTCGGCGGCCTCGCGCTTGTCGGCGATCTGCCGGGCGGTCCGGTCATCGGGGGCCACCAGGAAGGTGTCTCCCGCGCTGGGCACCGAGGTCAGCCCCAGTACCTGGACCGGCATCGAGGGCAGCGCCACGTCCAGGTTCTCCCCGTGGTCGTCGAACATGGCACGCACCCTCCCGTAGGAGGTGCCAGCCACGATCGCATCGCCCACGGCAAGGGTTCCCGACTGGACCAGGACCGTGGCCACCGCACCGCGACCGCGGTCCAGTTTGGCCTCGATCGCCACTCCGCGGGCGTCCTTGTCCGGATTAGCCGTCAGTTCCAGCGCCGCATCGGCAGTCAGCAGGACCGCCTCGAGCAGGTCATCGATACCGGTGGCCTCACGTGCCGAGACCTCCACGAACATGGTGTCGCCGCCGTATTCCTCGGCCACCAGGTTGTACTCGGTGAGCTGGGAGCGGACCTTGTCCGGGTTCGCGTCGGGCAGGTCCACCTTGTTCACCGCGACCACGATCGGCACGTTTGCGGACTGGGCGTGGTTGATCGCCTCAACCGTCTGGGGCATCACGCCATCGTCCGCCGCGACCACCAGGATCGCGATATCGGTGACCTTGGCACCACGGGCACGCATGGCGGTGAACGCCTCGTGACCAGGGGTGTCGATGAAGGTCAGGCCACGGTTCTCACCCTCGTGCTCGGTGTGCACCTGGTAGGCACCGATGTGCTGGGTGATGCCACCGGCCTCGGTGGCGCTGACCTCGATCTGCCGGATCGCGTCCAGCAACCGGGTCTTACCGTGGTCGACGTGACCCATCACGGTCACCACCGGCGAGCGGGGCTCCAGGTCCTCCTCGCTCTCACCCTCCTCCTCGGCCTGCAGGTCGATGTCGAAGGAACCGAGCAGCTCACGGTCCTCCTCCTCCGGGGAGACGATCTCGATGACGTAGCCGAGTTCGGCGCCCAGGGTGGCGAAGGTGTCCTCATCCAGGGACTGCGTGGCCGTGGCCATTTCACCAAGGTGGAACAGCACCGTGACCAGGGACGCCGGGTTGGCGTCGATCCGGTCGGCGAAGTCGCTCAGCGAGGCACCCGCACGGATCCGGATGACGGTGCTGCCGTCACCACGGGGTACCTGGACGCCGCCCGGCGACGGAGCGGACTGCTGCTCGAACTCCTGGCGCTTGGCGCGCTTGGACTTCCGGCTCCGGGCCGGACGGCCACCGGCGCGACCGAACGCGCCCTGAGTGCCACCACGGCCGCCGCGGCCACCGGGACGGCCACCGAAACCACTACGCGGACCACCGCCGGGACCACCAGGGCCACCGCCGGGACCGCCACCACGGCCACGACCGCCACCGCCACGGGCGGGTGCACCCGGGCGTCCGACGGCGCTCTTGCCGGGCATCATCTGGGGCGAGGGGCGCGGGCCGCGGGTGTCGGAACCCGCACCGGCGCCACTGCGCGGACCACCGGGGCGCCCGTCACCCCTGCCACCGGGACGGGGCATGCCCTGGGAGGGCGCGAACGGGTTGTTACCCGGACGCGGCGCGCCGCCCCCGGGCCGCTGGCCACCACCGCGCGGACCACCGGGGCGCGCATCACCCCTGCCACCGGGACGGGGCATGCCCTGGGAGGGCGCGAACGGGTTGTTACCCGGACGGGCCCCGGGCTTGGGGCCGGGGGTGGGTCGAGGCGGCGCGGGCTTACTGGCCGCCGGTGCCTGCGGACTCTCCTCCGGCTCGGTCGCTTCCGGCTGGGCGGGCTCGGCCTGCTCCGGCTCGGGCTCGGGCTCGGGCTCGGGCTCGGGTGCCGGCTTGGGCTTGGGCGCCGGCTTCGGCGCAGCCTTGGGTGCCGCCTTGGTCTTGGCGGGCTTGGGCTCCGCCTTCTCCCCCTCGGGCGGCGGGGGGAACGCCTCGCGCAGCCTGCGCTGCACGGGCGGTTCGATCGTGGACGATGCCGACTTGACGAATTCGCCGAGTTCACTCAACTTCGCCATGACGGACTTACTGTCGACGCCGAGCTCCTTAGCGAGCTCGTGGACGCGGACCTTGGCCACATCTCTCCTGTCCTCGGCCCGCCCAGGACAGGGTGGACCGCTGTTAGTGGTTCGTACTCATCGCTGGGGACTCATCGGGTTCCCATAGTGTGTCGACCCGCTCTCTGTTCGACTGATCAACGGTTCATGTGCGGCGAACCACTCCAGAACAGCGTCCATAACTACTGGTTCACTCAGACGCAGGGCCCGGGAGATCGCTCGCTTTCGCACGGCACGGTCCAGGCAACCAGAATGCGGATGCACCCAGCAACCTCGGCCCGGCGCGCGTGCCGCCGGATCCACGATCACGGCCTGTGCCGCTATCGATCGATCCCGCACCAAGCGCACCAAGTCGGACCGCGGGGCCCGTTCCCGGCACCCCACACACGTGCGAACCGGTCCCAAGCCCGTCGACAAGTGTACTACTCCCCCGGCTCGTCCGGTCGAATGTCGATCTTCCAGCCGGTCAGCCGGGCCGCCAAGCGGGCGTTCTGCCCCTCCTTGCCGATCGCCAGCGAGAGCTGGTAATCGGGCACCACCACGCGGGCGGAACGGGCCTGCTCATCGACGATCTCCACACTGGAGACCCGCGCCGGTGACAACGCACTGGCCACGAACTCGGCCGGGTCCTCGGAGTAGTCGACGATGTCGATCTTCTCGCCCTGCAACTCCGCCATCACCGCCCGGACACGTTGTCCCATGGGCCCTATACAGGCTCCCTTGGCGCCCAGGCCGGGCACGGTGGAGCGCACCGCCATCTTGGTACGGTGCCCCGCTTCCCGGGCCAGAGCGGAGATCTCCACCGATCCGTCGGTGATCTCCGGGACCTCCAGGGCGAACAGTCGCCGCACCAGGTTCGGGTGGGTGCGCGAGACCGTGATCGAAGGCCCCTTCGGCCCGCGAGTGACATCGAGCACATAGGCCCGGATCCGGGTGCCGTGGGTGTAGTCCTCTCCTGGCACCTGCTCGTGCGGGGGCAGTACCGCCTCAACCCCGCCGACGTCGATGAACACCATCCGCGGGTCCCGACCCTGCTGGATGATGCCGGCGATCACCTCGTCCTCCTTGCCGCGGAAGACCCCGAGCACCTGGTCGTCCTCAGCGTCCCGCAGGCGCTGCATGATCACCTGGCGGGCGGTGGCGGTGGCGATCCGGCCGAAGTTGTCCGGGGTGTGGTCGAACTCCGGGCCCAGGTCGTACCCGGGGCCGGACGGGTAGGCCTCGGCGGGCGCGCCGTCCTCCTGGTTCTGCTCCGCGGGATCCGCCGGGACCTCGCGCTCGATCCGCTCCCGGGCATAGACGGTCACGTGGCCGCTGCTGCGGTCCAGCTCCACGCGGGCGTCCGCCAGGGCCCCCGGGGTGCGGTGGTAGGCGGACTCCAGTGCCTGCTCGATCGCCCCCACCAGTACGTCCAGGCTGATCTCGCGCTCCCGCTCGATCATCCGCAGGACACTCATGTCCACGTCCATGCCGACACTCCTTCCAGAAAACCTCGAACAGACAGGGGGACCTTCAGGCGTCGGCCGGGGAGCCGAACTCCACCTCGACCGTGCCCTGGCGGACCTCGTCCCAGGTCAGGACCAGCGGCTCCGGTGCCGGTGCGCCGCGCCGGTTCGGAGGCTGCTGCACCTGCAGACCGTCGTCGTCGGCGGCCACGATACGCCCCCGCACGATGCCTTCGGTCGTCGTCACCGTGGCCAGCCGGCCCACGGCGCGCCCGAAGTGGCGCGGCTGCGTCAGTGGGCGCGAGATGCCGGGGGTGGTCACCTCGAGCTGGTAGGGGCCGCGGAGCACGTGGTCGACGTCGTCCAGGCGGTTGGAGACCGCCCGGGAGACCTCGGCCAGCTGGTCCGAGGAGACACCCCCGGGGCCTTCCGGCAAGTCGATCACCACGATGAGGGTCCGGTTGCGGCCGGAGCCGCCGACGGCGACCTCCTCCAGATACAGGCCCTGCTCGGACACCACGGGCGAGAGTGCCTGGAGCAGTACGGCAGAGACGTCTGACGGGCTCATGGTTCTCACCTCGTGTGAAGTTGTCGGCGGGCGGTGCTGATGCCACAGCCTAAGGCCCGAACGTGGCACGATCAACGCGTGCAGATTTCCACGTCCGCCCCCCGGGGGCGAACCCGACGGTACCGGCTGAGCGTGGTCCTGGCCGTTCTCCTGATCCTCACCGGGTGCGGGGTCCGCCTGGATGTGCCGCCGGCGCCCGCGCCCGTTCCCGAGGGCCAGGACGAGGTCCGCCAGGAGGCGGCCCAGGCTGTTTCGGTGATCCTGCAGAGCGCCGAACTGGCGATCCCGGACGCACCGGAGCAGGTGGGCGGGGTCCTGCAGGCGGTGGCTGCTGACGCGCAGGCACATCTGGAGGCGCTCGGCGGAGTGTGGGAACCACCGCCCCGGCCCGAACCGGAGGACCCGGAGGACGCCCCGCCGGCCCAGCCCGAGCCCATCACCGCCGCCGGTGCATCGGATGTGCTGGCGGCACTGGAGGCAGCGGCACCGCAACTGCGTGGCGGCGCCGCGGGCGTCGAGCCCGACCTGGCCGTACTCCTGGTCTCGGTATCGGCCAACCAGCACGTGCACGCCCGGGACCTGGCCGGCGCGCTCGGCGCGGACCCGGCGCCGCCCCCGGCTGAACCGGCCGACCCGGCCGATGCCTATCCAGCCGCCTTCGGCCCCGAGGCCGCGCCGCTGTGCCGGGCGCTGGATGCCGCCGGGTACCTGGCGGAGGTGCGGGCCGGCCGGGCCAGTGGGGAGGAGGCGGCCCGGTTGGCCGAGCGGGCCCAGGAACTGCGGGCCCAGGCCGAACTGGTCGCCACCCGTGGCGGGTTCTCCGGTACCGAGGAGGACCCACGGGAGATCGCCTACGCCCTGGCGTTCGAGGACCTGCCCGCCCAGGCCCAGGCCCTCGCCCTGACCCGCGTGCCGGCGTGGCTGAACCTGCTCGAGTCGGCCGAGGAGGGCGCTGACCGGGAGTTGATCGCCATTCAGGTCATCACGGCTGCGCTGGCGGTGCACGGCCGGGGCGAGCCGGTGCCGACGTTCCCGGGGCGGGCCGGCTGAACCCGGTGCCCCGAGGTCGCTAGAGGCCGGCTTCGGCCAGCCGGTGCCGTACCTCCGTGGCCGCCACGCCCGCCTGGATGTCGTGCCGGGCGCCGCTGGCGCGTTCGCGAAACTCCACCACGCCATCGGCCAGCCCGCGTCCGACCACCAGCGTGTACGGCACCCCGAGCAGTTCGGCGTCGGCGAACTTCACCCCGGCGGAGACCTTCGGGCGGTCATCGAGCAGCACCTCCACGCCCTCGGCATCCAGGTCGGCGGCGATCTGCTCCGCGGTGGTCAGCACGTGTGGATCCTTACCCGTTGCGACGATGTGCAGATGTGCCGGGGCGACCTGCACCGGCCAGCACAGCCCGTTCTCGTCGTGGGTGGCTTCGGCGATCGCGGCCAACACCCGGGTGACGCCCAGGCCGTAGGAGCCCATGGTGACCACCCGGGTCTTGCCGTTCTCGTCGAGCACGTTCAGGCCCAGGGCCGCAGCGTAGGTGGTGCCCAGCGCGAAGACGTGTCCGATCTCGATGCCGCGGGCCAGCTCCAGCGGTCCGGACCCGTCCGGAGCCGGGTCGCCGGCGCGCACCTCGGCGGCCTCGATGGTGCCGTCAGCGGTGAAGTCCCGCCCGGCGACCAGGTCGAAGACGTGCTTGCCGGGTTCGTTGGCGCCGGTCATCCACACCGTGCCCGGCACGATACGTGGGTCGAGCAGGTAGCGCGCCGCTCCGGTACCGGCCGAACCGTCGGAGTCGTCCTGGTCGCGCGGAGCCCCATTGGGACCCAGGACCGCGGGCCCCATGTACCCGGGCACGAGTTCGGGCCGGTTGGCCAGGTCCTCGTCGGTGGCGGCCTCCACCAGCGCCGGCTCCATCGCGGCCTGCAGGCGATCCATATCCACCTGCCGGTCTCCGGGAACACCGACTACGAGCACCTCCCGGCGCCCGTCGGGGTGGGTGGCGGTGATGGCCACGTTCTTCAGCGTGTCCGCTGCCTGCCAGGGGCGATGGCTGCGGGGGAAGTGGTCATTGGCGAAGTCCACCAGGGTCTCGATGGTGGGAGTGTCCGGGGTGTCCTCCACGTGCGCGGCGGGCACGCCCGTGGCGTCGGCGTCCGGCGGCACGGGCGTGGTGACGGCCTCGATGTTGGCCGCGTACCCGCCCGGGGAGCGCACATACGTGTCCTCCCCCACATCGGAGGGGTGCAGGAACTCCTCGGAGAAGGATCCGCCCATCGCCCCACTCATCGCCGAGACGATCACATAGTCCAGCCCCAGTCGGTCGAAGATACGCTCGTAGGCATCGCGCTGGGAGGCGTAGGAGACTCTCAGAGCCTCCTCGTCGATGTCGAAGGAGTAGGCGTCCTTCATGATGAACTCGCGCCCGCGCAACAGCCCGGCGCGGGGACGGGCCTCGTCGCGGTACTTGGTCTGGATCTGGTACAGCATCAGGGGCAGGTCCTTGTACGAGGAGTACAGATCCTTGACCAGCAGGGTGAACATCTCCTCGTGCGTGGGGGCCAGCAGGTAGTCGGCCTCCTTGCGGTCCTGGAGCCGGAAGATGTTCGGACCGTACTCCTCCCACCGGTTGGAGGCCTCGTAGGGCTCCTTGGGCAGCAGCGCGGGGAAGTGCACCTCCTGGGCGCCGGAGGCATTCATCTCCGCACGCACGATCGCCTCGATCTTGCCCAGCACCCGCAGTCCCAGCGGCAGCCAGGAGTAGATCCCCGGCGCGGCGCGGCGGATGTAGCCGGCCCGCACGAGCAGTTTGTGGCTGGCGACCTCGGCGTCCACCGGGTCCTCACGCAGGGTTCGGACGAACAGCGTCGACATTCGCAGTATCACGCGGCCGAGTCTATCCACCACCGCGCTGCGGCCCGTCCCGGTCCGCGTGCACATCGGGCGCCGGCGCGTGAGGCATCGCCCGAGCGGCTCTGCCAGAATGAGCAGGTGCCAGAGATGCCCGAGGTCCAGGGGCTGGTCCAGGCGCTGCACGCGCAGTTGACCGGCCGGGAGATGCGCGCGGTGCACGTGGTCTCCTTCCCCGCGCTGAAGACCTACGACCCACCGGTCACCGCCCTGCACGGAGCGCACGTCGCCGGCGTGCAACGGCATGGGAAATGGATCGACATCGCTGCCCGCACCGGCGAGGACGAGGTGCACCTGGTCTTCCACCTCGCCCGCGGTGGATGGGTGCGCTGGCACGAGGAGGCACCGACCCGCTCGCCTCGACCGGGCAAGTCCGGCCTGGCGGTGCGGGTGCTGCTCGACCGGGGGGCTTTCGACCTGACCGAAGCCGGCACCACGAAGAAGCTCGCCGTGCACGTGGTGCGCAGGGCCGTCGACGTGGAGCGGATCGCCACGCTGGGGGTGGACCCGCTCTCGGCGGAGTTCACCCGGGCCCGCTTCGAGGAGTTGCTCGATGTCCGGAACGCCCAGGTCAAGGGCGTGCTGCGGGACCAGAGCCTGATCGCCGGGATCGGCAATGCCCACTCCGATGAGATTCTGCACGCCGCCCGGCTCAGCCCGTTCGCGCTGACCCGGTCCCTGGACTCCGGCGCCCGGGACCGGCTGTTCGCCGCGATCGAGAGCGTACTGACACGTGCGATCGAGGCAGCATCGGGCAAGGGGCCGGCCGACCTGAAGGATGTGAAGCGCTCGGGGATGGCGGTGCACGGACGCACCGGTCAGGCGTGCGCAGTGTGCGGCGACGTCATCGCCCAGGTCTCCTTCGCCGACTCCTCCCTGCAGTACTGCCCCACATGCCAGACCGGCGGTAAACTCCTGGCCGACCGCCGCATGTCTAGACTCCTGCGCTGACCGTCCCGGCCCAGGGGTGCTGCCAGGGGCTAGAGGAGGATGGTGGCGAAGGTGCCGACCTGGCGAAAGCCCGCACGGTGGTAGGTGGCCAGGGCGGAGGTGTTGTAGGAGTTCACATAGAGCGACACGATCGGGGCGAAGTGTGCCCGGGCATGGTGGATGACCGCGGCCATCCCGGGTGCAGCCAGCCCCCGGCCGCGATGGCGGGGGTGCACCCAGACGCCCTGGACCTGGGCCACACCCAGGCCGACGGTGCCGAGCTCCGCCTTGAACACCACCTCGCGCCCCCTTGGTCCCTCATCGATGCGCACCAGGGATCGGCCCTGATTCACCAGCGCCTTGATCCGGCGCTCATAGCCGCCACCGGCGGTCAGCGGTGAGTATCCGACCTCCTCGGTGAACATCGCGACGCACGCCGGGATGAGGATGTCCAGGTCCTCCGGGGTGGACTGCCGCACACGCGGGTCGGCCCCGATCGCGGGATCGTGATCGATCATCAACGACGGCTGGTCCGAGCGCACCTCCCTGGGCGGGCCGAGGTGACGGCGCAGCAGCGGCCACAGGGCCAGCACCTGTTCCGCCGGGCCCACCAGGGAGGAGAATCGCTGGCCGCGCCGGCGCACATGCTCGGCCAGCGCCTCCAATCCCTCCGGTGGCAGGTCGAGCGGCACCAGGTTGCCCGCAGCCAGGCACAATCCGAGCAACTCCTCCGAGCGCATCGCGCACAGCACCTGGGCACGGCTGTAGACGTTGTCCGACAAGGCCTCCACGTACTCGGCCAGCAACGCCGCGGCCACCGGGTCGACCGCCGCCCGGGCCCGCACCCGCTCCACGCCGACCACGCCGGCCTCGACGATGGATACCGGCTCGCCCGCCAGTTGCAGATGGCCCGACCGTTCCCGTCGGGGGCGGGACCGTCGCCGCGGCCACTCACGCATGTCGCTCAGGAGACGCTGACCTGCGGGGCCCCGGCATCGTCGTCGACCTCCATCTCGGCGGCGATCCGGTTGGCCTCGGCCAGGAGCGTCTCGACGATCAACTCCTCCGGCACGGTCTTGATGACCTCTCCCTTGACGAAGATCTGGCCCTTGCCGTTGCCGGAGGCCACGCCCAGGTCGGCCTCGCGAGCCTCACCGGGACCGTTGACGACGCAGCCCATCACCGCGACCCGCAGCGGCACGGTCAGGTGTTCCAGGCCCGCGGTGACCTGATCGGCCAGGGTGTACACGTCCACCTGTGCCCGGCCGCAGGAGGGGCAGGAGACGATCTCCAGTTTGCGCTCGGCCAGGTTCAGGGACTGCAGGATCTGCAAGCCCACCTTGACCTCCTCCACCGGCGGGGCGGACAGCGACACCCGGATGGTGTCCCCGATGCCCTGGGACAACAGCGCCCCGAACGCGGTGGCGGACTTGATCGTGCCCTGGAAGGCCGGACCGGCCTCGGTGACCCCCAGGTGCAGCGGCCAGTCGCCCGCCTCGGCGAGCAGTTCGTAGGCGCGCACCATCACTACTGGGTCGTGGTGCTTCACCGAGATCTTGAAGTCGGTGAAGCCGTGCTCCTCGAACAGGGAGGCCTCCCACACCGCCGACTCCACCAGTGCCTCCGGGGTGGGCTTTCCGTACTTGGCGAGCAGGCGTTTGTCCAGGGAACCGGCGTTCACCCCGATCCGGATGGAGACTCCGGCCTCGGAGGCGGCCCGGGCGATCTCCTTGACCTGATCATCGAACTTTCGGATATTGCCGGGGTTGACCCGTACGGCTGCGCAACCGGCGTCGATCGCGGCGTAGACGTACTTGGGCTGGAAGTGGATATCGGCGATCACGGGGATCTGGGACTTCTTGGCGATGATCGGTAGTGCGGCAGCGTCCTCGGTGGTGGGCACCGCCACCCGCGCGATGTCGCATCCGGCGGCAGTCAGTTCGGCGATCTGCTGCAAGGTGGCGTTGATGTCGGTGGTGGCGGTGGTCGTCATCGACTGCACCGTGATCGGCGCCTCCGAACCCACCTTCAGCGGACCGACATTGATCATGCGGGTCTTGCGCCGGGGCCGCAGCACCGGGGGCGCCGCTTTGACGGTGGGGATCCCGAGATCGACAGGTACGCTCACGCCCTCAGTGTAAGTGGTCGGTACCCGGTCAGGTCAGTGTGATCGGGTCGATGATGTCGGCCACGGCCAGCAGCAGACTCATCCCGATCATCACGATCACCACCACGTAGGTCAGTGGCATCAGCCGGGCGGTGTCCACCGGCCCCGGGTCGGCCCGCCCGAAGAGGCCCGCCACACGGCGCCTGGCCCCCTCGAACAACGCCCCGGCGAGGTGTCCGCCGTCCAGGGGTAGCAGCGGGATCATGTTGAACACGAACAGCGCCATGTTCAGCGAGGCGATCAGGGAGAGCATGTCCGCGGTGCGCTCGGCCGGACCGTAGTCACTCAACTCCACCGAGGTGATCTCCCCGGCGAAGCGGCCCACGCCGATCAGGCCCATCACACCGGGGTCACGTTCGGCGTTGCCCAGCAGTGATTGCGTAATGCCGACCAGCCGTTGAGGCAGGGTCACCACCACCCGCACGGTGCCGCTGAAAACGTTCCAGACCACCTCCGGGACCGCCGTGATCGGCTGGCGCACCAGTTCTCCGGCCGGGCTGATCCCCACGAACGGCACCTGGGTGGTGCGGACCTGCCCGTCCGGGCCCAGCACGGGCCGGCCGTCGTCGTCGACCATCGGACGCTCCTCCAGCGCCGGGGTGACGGTCAAGGTCACCTCCTCACCCGCGCGTTCCACGACCACCTCGGCGGGACCGGTGCCGCCCTGGACGATCGCCTCGGAGACGTCCTCCCAGCCGCTCACCGCGGTGCCGCCCCAGGACACGATCACGTCGTCGGGCTCCAGTCCGCCCTGGCGTGCCGGGGCCGCCCGGTCGGTGTCCGTGCACTCCCTGCTCTCTCCGGCCGGGAGCACACACTCCGAGACCGAGCCCAGCCGGTTGGTGGGCATGAGTTGGCCGATGGTGGTAAGGATGATCGCGAACAGCACGGTGGCGATGATCAGGTTCATCACCGGGCCGCCGAACATCACGCCGAGCTTGCGCGGCACCGTCAGGGCGTAGAACGAGCGATGCTCCTGGCCGGGGACCACCTCCTGGGCGGAGAAGGTGCGGGCGTCCTGGGCGGCCCGGTCCATCCAGCCACGCACACCGGTGCGGTCGGTCGCGTGGGTACTCTCGGCCCGCGCCGGCGGGAACATCCCCACCATCCGCACGAAACCGCCCAGGGGCAGCATCTTGACGCCGTACTCGGTCTCGCCGCGCTTGGTGGACCACAGCGTCTTGCCGAACCCGACGAAGTAGTCGGTCACCCGGACGCCGAACAGTTTGGCCGGGACCAGGTGCCCGATCTCGTGCAGGGCGATGGACACGATGATGCCCACCACGATCACCCCGACGCCGAACCAGAACTCCATGGGCTCCTTCTTCCCCTTCGTGCACCAGGGTTAGCGTACGTCCTCCGGCCCCGGCTACCGTCGCCCTCAGCCCGCCAAGCGGGTGCGCAGCCATGCGGTGAGCACCGCCCCTTGTGCGTGCTGGAAGGCTCGCAGCGTCGGCAGACCGGGTGGCGGGGGCTGAGCGGACCCGTGCAGGAACAGGCCCAGCAGCACGGCCAGCACCGCATCCACCTGCTCCGGCGTACCGCCCAGGTCGGCCACCGCGCGCAGATGGGCGGTGAGGTCGGCCACGGGGTCATAGAGCCGCGCGTTCAGGGCCAGGCCCAGGGCGTCGAACCAGGGCGCCCCGCGGCAGGCCCAGGGCCAGTCCACGATCCGTACCCCCTCCGGGGTCACCAGCAGGTTGTCCGACCGGGCGTCCAGGTGCACGATCGAGTCCCCGGCCAGCGCCGGGCCTACCCCCTCGGACAACTCGATGAGCGGTGCGGCGTGCGCGGCCACCCACGGGTCGAGGCGGTGGCTGCGCGGTCAGCCGGCGCACCAGGGTCGCCTCCTCGCTCAGGCCGAGCAGGGTCGGTGCCCAGGCCGCGGCCGGAAGGACCGCCAGTACGTCCGCCTCCTGGACCACCAGGTCCACCGAGTGCGCGTTCGTGTCGGCACCGCAGGCCTTGACGAAGGCACGTCTACCGGCGGAGGTGACCACTCTGGCCGCCACGCCGGGTGAGAATCCGCCGCGCTGGGTATGCGCGCGCGGCACCGGCGCCCCCAGCGCAGCCTCAACGAGGCGTTTGCACCGGGCGTGGCAGGTCGGTCCAGGCCAGCCTGGGCCCGTACGGCTGGACGGGGGCGGTCCCGGGTGCCGGCTCAGACCATATGAGGGTGGTGGGGTTCTGAGTCTTGACGGGTCCAGGGCCTCACGGTGCAGATTCGTGGATCATCCCCCAGAGTGGCTGGGGGTGCCGACATGCAGCGGAGGCCCTGGTGTTCAGTGAGGTTACGGCGATTGGGTTGGATGTGCACGCGCGTAGCGTGCGAGCGGCGGCGTTGGACACCTCGACCGGTGAGTTGATCGAGGTGGGGCTACCTGCGGATGGCGGGCAGGTCACCGAGTGGGTGGCAGGTATCGCGGCTGGTCATGGGCCGGTGCACGCAGCGTACGAGGCGGGCCCGACGGGTTTCGGGCTCGCCCGGAAGCTGATCGCGGCGGGGGTGCCGGTCACGGTCGCGGCGCCATCGAAGATCCTGCGTCCCGCCGGGGAGCGGGTCAAGACCGACAAGCGCGACGCGCTGCTTCTGGCGCGGTTGCTGCGGATGGAGGAGCTGGTGGCGGTGCGCGTCCCGACGGTGGCCGAGGAGGCCGCCCGGGACCTGGTGCGTGCCCGTGATGACGCCCGGGTGGAGTTGATGGCTGCCAGGCACCGGCTGAGCAAGCTGCTGCTGCGCCGGGGGATCGTCTACGACCAGGGCAAGGCGGCCTGGACCGGGGTTCACGACGCGTGGCTGCGGCGGGTCCGCTGGGAGGGGCTCGAGGATGCCGGGGCCGGGACTCTGGCGGCGTTCGACGCCGCCTACGACGCGGTCACCACGATCGGTGCCCGCCGGGACCGCCTCGACCGCGAGATCCTCACCGCGGCCGCGGACAGCGAGTTCACCGCGACCACTCGCCGGCTGGGCTGCCTGCGCGGGATCTCCACCCTGACCGGGTTCGCCCTCGCGGTGGAGATCGGCGACTGGCACCGGTTCACCGGCCGCACCATCGCCTCCTACCTCGGCCTGGTGCCCAGTGAGCACTCCTCGGGCGGCACCCGACACCTGGGTGCGATCACCAAGACCGGCAACACCCACGCCCGCCGGCTGCTGATCGAGGCCGCCTGGCACCACAAGAGCGCCTACCGGCCCGGGAAGACCATGCGGGACCGGTGGGCCCTGGCGCCCGCCACCGTGGCCGCGCGCGGCGACGCCGGCAACCGGCGCCTGCACCACCGCTGGCAGGTCCTGACCAGCCACAAGAAGAAGCACACCATCGCCAACACCGCGATCGCCCGCGAACTCGCCGGCTGGTGCTGGTCCCTGGCCACCATGGACTAGCCACCCGAAAGCTCGTTCGCCGGCCACCGGGCCGGGGAGCATGCAGCGTGAGGAGCGCACCAGCGATTCGCCTGTGAGCAGCCGGCACCCGCCGGCCACGCTCGACCTCAGACACGCTCGGACGCTCTCGCCGGAACACGGTCATGCGGTAACCAACCCGCGCATATCAGACTGACCACGCGTCACCAGACACGCCGCACCCCGACCCGCCCCCAGCGAACGACGAAGCGCCGCCAGACACGGCCAGTCCGGCGGCGCTTCACCCTGCCCACTTGACAAACAAGCCCCACATATCAGGCGA